>NZ_JBSXMU010000026.1:0-43996 GCF_054073225.1 Teichococcus aerofrigidensis | reverse complement strand
GGTCAGCGCAGCGCGCGGCAGGACCAGCAGATCGGCCCCCGCGGCCTGCCGCAGGGCGGCGGCGATCCGCGCGGCGTTGCCGTCCGGGTCTCCCGGGCGCGGCGCGAAGGGCAGCAGCAGGAGGCGCTGCACGGCTCAGCGCTCGCCGCCGAGGACGCCCAGCATCATGCCCGCCGAGACCAGCACGACGCCGAGCAGCCCGGCCGCGCCCAGCGGCTCGCCCAGCAGCGGCCAGGCCAGCAGCGCCGCCAGCGCGGGCACGAGGGCGGTGATGGTCGTTGTCGTGGCGCCCCCCAGCGCGGTCACGGCCCGGGTGAAGAGGAAGCCCGCCACCGCCACGGCCAGGACACCCTGGTAGACCAGGTGATAGGCCAGGGTGAGCCCTCCCACGCCCTCGAACGGCAGGCCGCGCAGCAGGAGCCAGGGGGGCAGGTAGAGCAGCGGCGGGTAGAGGGCGAGGATCGTGGCCGCGGCGGGGGCCGGCACGCGCCACAGCCGGAGCATGACGGTGAAGGCCGCCCAGGACAGGCAGCCCAGCAGGAAGATCAGATCCCCCCGCCAGGCGCCGGGATGCAGGCCAAGGCTGCCCAGGGCCAGCAGGCCGATGCCCAGCCCGACCACGCCGAGCGACAGCAGGCGCCGCCGGCTCCAGCCCTCGCCCAGCACCAGGGCCGCCAGCAGCGCCGTGGCGAAGGGCAGCAGTCCCGTCATCAGCACGCCGCCATGCGCGGCGGGGGCGTAGCGGGTTCCGACATAGGCGGCGAAGGGGAAGCCGAAGGCGGCGGTCGCCATCAGCGCCAGGGTGCGGCGCCAGGGAAGGCGTGGCAAGCCGAAGGCCGCGGCCATGGCCAGCCCGACCGGCAGCGAACCCAGATAGCGCAGCGCCGCCAGGTCCCAGGGCAGCAGGCTCTGCTGGGTGGCGAGGCGGGCGGAGAGGATGAAGCCGGTCCAGATCGCCAGCACGCCCAGGGCGCAGGCGAGGCCGATGCCCCGTTCACGGCGGGCGGCGAGCGCGGGGGCGGCCAGGCTGGCGGAGTCGGCGGACATGCCGGCCAGCTTAGGGCTTCCCGACCCCGTATCCAGGCCCCACGCCACGGCGGGATGGCCGGCCTGTGTCACCGGCATGCTGCAGCGCCAAAAAAACCTTGCGCCGCAGCAGGAGACTCGTCTCTTCGCTCTTGCGGCGGGAATTGCCGGCGCGATAAGCAATCCATTGTGGTGCGGGCATTTGGCTTCACCCAAGATCTGGGTGGCCCTGTCCCCCTCGACCCGGGAAGGAGGTGCCGCGATGTCCGGCCTGCAAACCGTCGACCGCGAGCGTGCAATCAACCCGCTCGACGTCCTGGAGCAGATCGTGGCCGCCAATGAGTGGGTGTTCGAACGCCGCTCCGATGGCGAGATGGCCGTGGAGGTTCCCGGCAAGTGGTGCGACTACGGCCTGTTCTTCTCCTGGTCGCAGGAGATCAGCGCCATGCATTTCACCTGCGCCTTCGACCTGAAGGTGCCGGCCAACCGCCGCGGCCCGCTCTACGAACTGCTGGCGCTCGCCAACGAGAAGCTCTGGATCGGCCATTTCGGCATCGACAGCGATGACGGAACCCCCGTCTACCGCCATGCCGTGCTGCTGCGCGGCGCCTCCGGCGCCAGCGCGGAAAGCCTGGAGGACATGGTGGACATCGCCATCACCGAATGCGAGCGGTTCTTCCCCGCCTTCCAGTTCGTGCTCTGGGGCGGCAAGCCGCCGGCCGAGGCGCTGTCCGCCGCCATGCTCGACTGCGTCGGCGAGGCATGAACGAGGAGGCCGCCGCCCCTCCGGCCCCGCTGCCGCCGATCCTGCTGATCGGCTGCGGCAAGATGGGCGGCGCCATGCTGCAGGGCTGGCTGGAGCGCGGCGTGGAGCGGGTGGTGGTGATCGAGCCGCATGGCGAGGCGACCGCCGCCTTCGCCGGCCGCGTCACCCGCCTGGCCGAGGCCGCGGCGCTGCCGGCGGAGTTCCGCCCGGCCGCCGTGGTGCTGGCCACCAAGCCGCAGCAGGCGGAGGCGGCGCTGCCCGCCCTCGCCCGCCTCGCCGGGCCGGAAACCCTGTTCCTCTCCATCATGGCCGGCAAGACCGTGGCGGGGCTGGCCGGCCTGCTCGGAGTTGACGCCCGGCTGGTCAGGGCCATGCCCAACACGCCGGCGGCGGTGCGGCAGGGTTTCACCTGCGCCTGCGCCGGACCGGGCGTGACCGAACCCCAGCGCCAACTCGCCGATGCGCTGCTGGCGGCGGTGGGCGAGGTCGCCTGGGTGGAGCGGGAAGGCCTGCTCGATGCCGTCACCGCCGTCTCGGGCGGCGGACCCGCCTATGTCTTCCTGCTCGCCGAGGTGATGGAGCAGGCCGCCGTCGCCCAGGGGCTGCCGCCGGATCTGGCGCGCCGCATGGCCCGCCGCACCGTCGCCGGCTCCGGCGCGCTGCTAGCTGCCAGCCCGTTGGATGCCGCCGAGCTTCGCCGCAACGTCACCAGCCCCAAGGGCACCACCGAACGGGCGCTCGCCGTGCTGATGGCACCCGAGGCCTGGCCCCGCCTGATGTCGGAGGCCATCGCCGCCGCCACCGAGCGTTCGCGCGAACTGGCCGGATAGGCCGGGCGATTTTCCCGGGCATTCCGGCCGGACGCCCCATTGGCGAAACCGGCCGGCGGGCCCACACTCCCTGCATGAACGACACGCAATCCCCGATCCGCGACGAGGCGCTGATCGATGCCCTCTGGCCGCTGGTGGCCGAGCGCGGCTGGAACGGCTTCGGCCTGCAGGATCTGGCCGGGCGCGCGGGCATCACGCTGGAAGCGCTGCGCGGACGGGTGCCCGGCAAGTTCGCCCTGCTCTGCCTGCATGCGCGGCTCGTCGATCAGGCCGTTCTGCGCGATGCCGGCCTCAATCCCAACGGGACCCCGCGCGACCTCCTCTTCGATGCCCTCATGCGACGCATCGACCTGCTGCAGCCGCACCGCGCCGGCATTCTCCGCCTGGGGCGCGAGATGCGGAGCAACCCGGCCCTGGCCCTCGCCCTGGCCCCGGTCCTGGCCGGCTCGATGGCCTGGATGCTGGAGGCGGCGCGGCTCGGCGCCTGCGGCCCCGCCGGGCTGCTGCGGACCAAGGGGCTGGTGACCGTCTGGCTCGCCACCCTGCACGCCTGGGAGCGCGACGACAGCATGGATCTCGGCCCGACCATGGCGGCGCTCGACCGCGCCCTGGACAAGGCCGACCGCGCCGCCCGCCTGCTGCGCCTGGGCGGCGCCCAGCCGGAGGAGGCCGCCGCCGCGGGAGGCGCCGCCGCCTAAGGGCATCCCGCCTCCTGGCGGAGATGGCCGGCACACAAGACCCGCAGGAACAGAGAAGGGACGCGACCATGTCTGACGCCAAGAATTCGGGCCCGGAGACGGACATCATGCGAATGCTCTCGGAGTTCAGGCTCCCCGCCATGCCCGATGCCGAGGCCCTGGCGGCGGCGCAGCGTCGGAACTTCGAGGCCCTTTCAGCGGCTAACCGGATCGCGATCGAGGGCGCCCAGGCCGTCGCCCGCCGGCATATGGAGATCCTGCAGCAGTCCATGCAGGAGATGACCCAGGCGATGCAGAGCGTCACCGCCGAGGGCGACCCGCAGGACAAGGCAGCGCGCCAGGCCGAGTTGCTGAAGTCCACCTACGGTAAGGCGGTGTCGAACATCCAGGAGATCGCCGAGTTGATCCAGAAGTCGAACGCGGAGGCGCTCGGCCTGCTGAACAGGCGCTTCGCCGAGGCGATGGACGAGGTGAAGGGTCTCATGTCCAAGCCGGGCTGAATCGCCCGGGCCCCCGGGCGCCCCGCCCCGGGGCCGCCCCTACCTCATGCCGGCAGACGCACCCGCGCCCGCAGCCCGCCGAGCGGACTGGCCTCAAGGGAGATATCGCCGCCATGGGCGCGCGCGATGTCGCGCGCGATGGCCAGTCCCAGCCCGGTACCGCCGCTCGAGAAGCTGGTGAAGGGCTTGAACGCCTCCTCGCGCGAAACCTCGGGAATGCCGGGCCCGTCATCGTCGACGGTGATCTGCACCCAACGCCCCGGTGCCCGCCCGCCCTCCTGGCGCATGGTCTCGTCGATCGCCACGGCGATGCGCCGGGCATGGCGGCGGGCATTGTCCAGCAGGTTGCCGAGGCAGCGCCGCAGCGCGTCGATCCGCACCGGCAGGACCAGCGCCTCCGGCGTGTCCACGGACACCGCCGCGCCGTCCTTGCGGGCCCGTTCGGCGAGGTCGCGCACCATCTCCGCCAGATCGGCAGGCTGCGACTGCTCCAGCCCCTCGCCGCGCGCGAAGGTGAGGTAGGTCGCGATCATCCGGTCCATCTCCGCCACATCCTCGGTCATGGCGGCCGCGTCCTCCTCGGCGCCGGGCGGCAACATGGCGAGGCCGAGCCGCAGCCGCGTCAGCGGCGTGCGCAGATCGTGGCTGATGCCGGCCAGCATCTCGGTCCGCTGGCTGATGAAGCGGCGGATGCGGCTCTGCATCTGGTTGAAGGCGGCCGCCGCCTGACGCACCTCGCGGGCGCCCTCCGGCTTGATGGGCCCCACCTCCCGCCCGACGCCGAAGGCCTCCGCCGCGCTGGCCAGCCGGCGGATGGCGCGCACCTGGTTCTTCATGAACAGCGCGGCGACGATGAAGAGCAGCAGCGAGGTGCCCACCAGCCAGATGACGAAAAGGTAGAGCGTGCCGAAGAAGAGGCGCTTGCGGGGCGCCTCGACATGCAGCAGCCCGTCCGGCATCTGCACGCGAATGATCACGCTGCGCGGGTCGCTCTGCCAGTCAGTGTCGAAGGGAAGCCCGACGCGCTCCTGCAGCGCCTGGTTCAGGTCCCCCTCCAGCGGCAGGATCGGCAGCCAGCTCTGGCGCGCGGCGCCGGGCGCGATCACCGCCCCCGGCTCGAAGGCCAGCGACAGGTCGAGCCGCCAGGCGGCCTCGCGGAAGATCCAGCCCCGCTCGCTCTCCAGCGGATGCCGCGACAGCAGCTCGACCACCATGCCGACATCGCCGGCGACGCCGCCGGCGAGGCGCCGCGAGATGACGTCGAGATGCCCGCCATAGAAGAGCTGCAGCGCCACGCCCTGAAGGATCAGCAGCGGCAGCAGGATGATGAGCAGGGCGCGCCCGAGCAGGCCGCGCGGCAGGATCAGCCGCAGCGGCGCTCCCAGGGCCCGCAGCGGCGCCCGCAGCAGGCGGCGCAACGGCGGCATCATGCGCATCGCGCTCAGGTTCCGGGCCTCAGCACATAGCCCCGGTGCCGGACGGTCTGCAGGAAGCGCGGCTCGCGCGGATCGGGCTCGATCTTTCGCCGCAGGCGGGTGACCTGCACGTCGATGGCGCGCTCGCCGGCCTCCGGCGTGCCCAGGGCGGCGGCGATCTCCTCGCGTGTCAGCACCTCGCCGGCGCGTCGGGCCAGGGCGCAGAGCAGCGCCGCCTCGCCGCCCGTCAGGCGCTGCGTGCCGTCCTGGCCGCGCAGCTCTCCCCGCTCCGGGTCGAACCAGTGCGCGCCGAGTTGCACCGGGGCCAGCGGCAGGTTGGCCGGCAGCGCCGGCGCGGCGCGCTTGAGGATGGTGCGGATGCGCAGCGCCAGCTCGCGCGGCTCGAAGGGCTTGGCCAGATAGTCGTCCGCGCCGTGCTCGAAGCCGGCGATGCGGTCGTCCGGCGCGCCGGCGGCGGTCAACATCAGGATCGGCACCTCATGCCCCTCGCGCCGCAGGCGTTCGGTCAGCTCCAGGCCGGATTCCCCCGGCATCATCACGTCGAGCACCAGCAGGTCGAAGGCCATGGACTGCAGGGCCTGCCGGGCCATGGCGGCGTCCGCCGCGGCGGTGACGCGGAAGCCCTGCTCGGCCAGGAAGCGTTGCAGCAGGTTGCGCAGCCGGGCATCGTCATCGACGACCAGCAGATGCGGTTCGGCGCCCGCGGCCGGCAGGGCGGCCGGCGCGCTGCCAGGCTGGCTCATGCGACCTTCCTCGATCCCGCGCCTCCGGGCGGCACCGGCCGGGTCTCGGGCAGGGCGCGGTCGAGCTGCGTCCGCGCATCCTCACCCATCAGGCCGCGCATCACCCGGCGGAAGCCCTCCACCGACACCGGCCCGGCCTCGCGATAGGCCCGCATCACCCACTCCTTCTGCCGCTCGAACAGCCGGCGTTCCAGCGCCTGCCCCGCCTCGGTCAAGGAGAGGAGGCGCTGGCGCCGGTCGTTCCGGCCCGGCGTCTGTACAACGTAGCCCTCCTCGACCAGCGGCGTCAGCACCCGGCCCAGCGACTGCTTGGTGATGCCGAGAATAGCCAGCAGGTCACCCACGGTGATGCCGGGACGGCGGCCGACGAAATGCAGCACACGATGATGTGCGCGGCCCATTCCGAGTTCGGCCAGCAGCGCGTCCGGCCCCGCCGTGAAGTCGCGATAGCCGAAGAAAAGCAGATCCTGCGCCAGCCGCAACTCCTCCTCGCGCAGGAAAAGGAGCTGGCGGCCGGCGCCAACGGGCTTGGCGTCCGGTGTCTCGGGCATTCCTGGCATGCGTCCCCGTTTGGTCAGATTTGTTGACATATTATTGCCGATAGTTTTACCCCTTCATCTGATAAGGAAATAAAATTTCTTATTCAATGGTTCAAGGAGCATGAACATGAGTCTGGTCCCCTTCGACGATCGTGACGGCTGGATCTGGTTCGATGGCAGGATGGTGCCCTGGCGGGAGGCCGGCCTGCACGTTCTGTCGCACGGGCTGCATTATGCCAGCGCGGTCTTCGAGGGCGAACGGGCCTATGGCGGAAATATCTTCCGTCTGCGCGCGCACACCGAGCGGCTGCTGGCTTCCGGCCGCCTGCTGGGCTTCGAGATTCCCTGGTCCGCCGAGGCCATCGACGCCGCCTGCCGGGAGGTGCTGTCCCGCAACGGCCTGAGCGATGGCTATCTCCGCCCCATCGCCTGGCGCGGCTCGGAGCGGCTCGCCATCGCGGCGCGCGACACGCGCATCCATCTCGCCATCGCCGCCTGGGCCTGGCCCAACCTCTTCGGCGAGGACCGCCTGCGCGGCATCCGCCTCGGCATGGCGCGCTGGCGGCGGCCGGCGCCGGACACCGCGCCCACGGCCAGCAAGGCCTCGGGCCTCTACATGATCGGCACGCTCGCCAAGCACGCGGCGGAGGAGGAAGGCTTCGACGACGCGCTGATGCTCGACTTCAAGGGCGATGTGGCCGAGGCGACCGGCGCCAACATCTTCTTCGTCATGGACGGCGCGCTGCACACGCCGGAGCCGTCCTGCTTCCTCGACGGCATCACGCGGCGGAGCGTCATGGCGCTGGCGCGGCGCCGGCAGATCGTCGTGGTCGAGCGCCGCATCGCTCCGGAGGAGATCGCGCGCGCCAGCGAGGCCTTCCTGGCCGGCACGGCGGCCGAGGTGACGCCGGTGCGCGCCATCGGCGACAGGACCTTCACCACCTCCGCCATGACCGAGGCCCTGCTCGGCGACTATGAGGCGCTGGTTCGGCTGCCGCCCGCCGAGGTCGCCGCCCGGCTCGGCACGGCGGCCTGAGCCCCCCGCCTTCCGTGCGGCGGGGCTTCGGGCCAGTATGGCGGCGAGGATTCCCGGGGGATGCCGCATGAGCTGGACCGACGACACCGCCCGCGACGCGTTGCGCCGCCTGTTCGACGCGGCCGTCCGCGCCGCCGATCCGCGCGCCATCCTGGCCGGCCACCTTCCGGCTCCCCCGGCGGGGCGGGTGGTGGTGGTGGGCGCCGGCAAGTCGGCGGCGGTGATGGCGGCGGCCGTGGAGGCGGCCTGGCCGGAGGTGGCGCTGTCGGGGCTGGTGATCACCCGCTACGGCCATGCCGTGCCGACGCGCCGCATCGCGGTGGTGGAGGCGAGCCACCCGGTGCCGGACGCGGCCGGCGAGGCGGCGGCGGCGAGGGTGCTGGCCGCGGTCCAGGGCCTCGGCCCCGAGGATCTGGTGCTGGCGCTGATCTCGGGCGGCGGCTCGGCACTGATGGCGCTGCCCGCGGCCGGCCTGACGCTCGCGGACAAGCAGGCGGTGAACCGCGCCCTGCTCGCCTCCGGCGCCACCATCCAGGAGATGAACTGCGTCCGCCGGCATCTCTCCGCCATCAAGGGCGGACGGCTGGCGGCCGCGGCGGCGCCGGCCCGGCTGCTGACGCTCGCCATCTCCGACGTGCCGGGCGACGACCCGGCGGTGATCGCCTCCGGCCCCACCGTGCCCGATCCCTCGACCTTCGCCGAGGCGCGCGCCATCGTGGCGCATTACGGCATCGACCTCCCGCCTGCCGTGGCCGCGCATCTGGAGGCCGCCGCCGGGGAGACGCCGAAGCCCGGCGACGCCTGCTTCGACCGCGCCACCTTCCGTCTGATCGCGGCGCCGCAGAGGGCGCTGGAGGCCGCCGCCGCCGAGGCCCGCGCGCTCGGCCTGACGCCGCTGCTGCTCGGCGACGCGCTGGAGGGTGAGGCCAGCGTGCTCGGCACCGTGCTGGCCGGCATCGCCCGCAGCGTCCGCGCCCATGGCCACCCCCTGCCCGCCCCCGCCGTGCTGCTCTCGGGCGGCGAGACCACCGTCACTCTCCGCCCCGGCCAGAGGAGCGGCCGGGGCGGGCGCAACCTGGAGGCGCTGCTGGGCTTTACCCTGGCCGCCACCGGCGCGCCGGGGCTCTGGGCGCTGATGGGGGACACCGACGGGATCGACGGTTCGGAGGACAATGCCGGCGCCATCGCCACGCCCGACACGCTGGCGCGGGCGGCCGCCGCCGGGCTGGATGCGCGGGCGCTGCTTGCGTCACATGACAGTCACGGGTTGTTCAGCCCGCTGGGCGATACCATCGTGACGGGCCCGACCCTGACCAACGTCAATGATTTCCGCGCCATCCTGATCGCCTGAGGCCCCGATCCGCCTCCGGCCCGACTTCCAGAAGGATTTCCGCCTTTGCCGCCGCGCATTCCGCTTCGCCGCCGCCGCCGCACCAAGATCGTCGCCACGCTCGGCCCCGCCAGTTCCACGCCGGAGGTGATCGAGCGTCTCTATCGTGGCGGCGCCGACGTCTTCCGGCTCAACTTCAGCCATGGCAGCCATGAGGACCACGCCCAGCGGATCCAGATGATCCGCGCGCTGGAGAAGAAGGTAGGGCGCCCGATTGGCATCCTGGCCGACGTCCAGGGGCCGAAGCTCCGCGTCGGCCGCTTCCAGGGCGGCCGCGTGCAGCTGCAATCGGGCCAGCACTTCCGCCTCGACCTGAGCGCCACGCCGGGCGACGTGCGCCGCGTGCAGCTGCCGCATCCCGAGATCATCGATGCCGCCCGCATCGGCACCACCCTGCTGCTGGACGACGGCAAGCTCCGGCTGCGCGTCCTGCACAAGCGGGACGATCATCTGGAGACCGAGATCCTGGTCGGCGGCCCGCTCTCCGACCGCAAGGGGGTCAACGTGCCGGACGTGGCGCTGCCGATCCCGGCGCTGACCGCGAAGGATCGCACCGACCTCGACTTCGTGCTGCCGCTCGGCATCGAGTATATCGGCCTCTCCTTCGTGCAGCGCCCGGAGGATGTCGCCGAGGCGAAGCGCATCGCCGATGGCCGTGCCTGGGTCATGGTGAAGATGGAGAAGCCGCAGGCGGTCGAGAACCTGGAGGGCATCCTCGGCGAGACCGACTGCGTGATGGTGGCGCGCGGCGATCTCGGCGTCGAATGCCCGCCCGAGGAGGTGCCGCTGATCCAGAAGCGCATCGTGCGCGAGGCGCGGGCGCGTGGCCTGCCCGTCGTCGTCGCGACGCAGATGCTGGAGAGCATGATCACCGCGCCGGCGCCCACCCGCGCCGAGGCCTCGGACGTCGCCACGGCCGTGTTCGACGGCGCCGATGCGGTGATGCTCTCGGCCGAGAGCGCCGCCGGGCAATACCCCTACGAGGCCGTCAACATGATGGACCGCATCCTCTCCCGCGTGGAGCAGGACGGCGGCTGGCGGCAGATCACCGATGCCGCCCGGCCGGCGCCGGAGAAGAATTCCGCCGGCGCCATCGCCGCGGCGGCACGGCAGGTCGCGGAGACGATCGGCGCCGAGGCCATCGCCACCTTCACCGCCACCGGGTCCACGACGCTGCGCGTCGGGCGCGAGCGCCCCGCCTGTCCCATCCTGGGCCTGACCTCGAGCGAGGCCACGGCGCGGCGGATGGCGGTGATCTGGGGCGTGCATCCGCTGCTCTCGCACGAGCCGCACAGCATGACCGACATGGTGCAGAAGGCGGTGCGCGCGGCGCAGACCGAGGGCTTCGCGCAGAGCGGTCAGGAGATCGTCGTCACCGCCGGGGTGCCCTTCGGCACGCCCGGCACCACCAATGCGTTGCGGGTCGCGACGGTGAAGTAGGGGGCAGGCGGCTCAGGCGTCCTCGCCCAGCGCCCGCCGGCGCAGGGCGCGCAGCCGCTCGGCCCCGCCGCTGATCCAGGGATGCAGGGAGACGGCCTCCTGCATGGCCCGCAGCGCCCCCTCCCGATCGCCGGCCTGCTCCCGGACCATCGAGAGCAGGGTCAGGGCGCCGAAGTGGCGCGGCTGCAGGACCAGGGCCTGGCGCAGGTCCTGTGTCGCCGCCGCGAGGTCGCCCAGGACGAGCAGCGCCTGCGCCCGCATCAGCCAGGCCTCGGCATAGGTCGGTTGCAGCACCAGGGCGGCATCGAAATCCTCGACGGCGTCGCCGGCGGCCTCGGTCTCCAGGTTGCGCTGGCCACGCCGCATCAGCAGCGCGACCGTCGGCGAGGCCTGCTGGGCCCAGAGCCCCCGGATGCGGGCCTCCAGCGCCCGGCCCGCCGTCTCGTCGGGCGCCGCTGGCAGGGCGTCCAGCAGCCGCTCCACCTCGCCCCGTCGCGCCTCCGGCGCGGGTGTCTGGACGAGCGTCTGAGCCGGCGCCAGTACCGGGCAAAGGGCGGACAGCAGCAGGGAGCACAGAAGCGGACTGGCGCGCATACCGCCAGTTTGAGGCCGCAGGCGCCGGAAAGCGCAAGGGAAAACCCCGCCTCTCACGGTGCCCATCGGTGCCGGAAACGTGTGCCGCGCCCCGGAGGGCGCACCGCCGCGCGGGCTTGGCAGCGGCCGCGTCCAGCCGGCAGCATGACGGGCCGCCACCATCGGGCGGCTCAGGCGTTGCCGCTGTCATGATGCCCATCGGCCTCCCAAGAGGGTCCCCCAAGGAGGCCGACCGGTGGGCCAACGATCGGAGAGCACCCGGTGAACCCTTCCCGCCCCGCCCGCCGCACCCTCCTGACCGCCGCGCTGGCCGCCGGGTTACCATTGGGGCTGCTCACCCCGATGTCACGCTCCGCCCGGGGCCAGACCGGGCGGCCGGTCACCGTCGCCTCCAAGCTGGACACGGAAAGCGCCCTCCTCGGTGAGATGATCGCGCAGGTTCTGGAGGCGAAGGGGGTCGCCGTGCGGCGGCGCCTTCAGCTCGGCCCGACGCGCATCCTGCGCGAGGCGATCCTGGCCGGCGAGGTCGACATCTATCCGGAATACACCGGCAACGGCGCGTTCTTCTTCCAGATGGAAACCGATCCGGCCTGGCACGACGCCGAGCAGGGTGCGGCCAAGGTCCGGGCCCTGGATGCCGAGCGCAACAACCTCGTCTGGCTGCGCCCGGCCGCGGCCAACAACACCTGGGCCATCGCCGTGCGGCGTGACCTGGCGCGGCAGGCGAAGCTGGCCGGCATGGCGGATCTGGCACGGCATCTCGCCGCCGGCGGGGCCTTCAAGCTGGCCGCCTCGGCCGAGTTCGTCGAGAGTCCGGCCGCTCTTCCCGCCTTCCAGAAGGCCTATGGCTTCACCCTGCCGCCGGAGCGGCTGCTGGTTCTCTCCGGCGGCGACACCGCCGTCACCATGCGCGCCGCCGCGGAGGGGCTGAACGGCGTCAACGCCGCCATGGTGTACGGCACGGACGGCGCCATCCAGGCGCTCGACCTCGTGGTGCTGGACGATCCGAAGGGGGCGCAGGTGGTCTACCGGCCGGCGCCGGTGGTGCGCCGCCCGGTGGCCGAGCGCCTGCCGGAGCTGGCCGCCTGGCTCGATCCGGTCTTCGCCTCGCTCGGCCTGGAGACCCTGCAAACGCTGAATGCCCGCATCGTGGTCGAGGGCCAGCCGGCGCAGGAGGTGGCGCGCGCCCATCTCGGCGGCCTCGGCCCGGCCCGCTGAGATGCCGCGCCCCCTGGCGCTGGCGGTGCCGGAAGACCGCGCCCGGCCCGCGCCGCCGCGCGAGGCCCTGGCGGTGGCCATCCTGGCCGCGCTCGCCGCCCTCTGCCCTTTCCTGCTGGGCTGGATCTCCCTCGCGCCCAACCGCCTGTTGAGCCCCCGGCCCGTGGCCTTGCCGATGCAGGCGGGCACCGGCATCGCGGTGGCCTGCTTCCTCGCAGGCTGCCTCGGCATGGTGCTGCTCTCGCGGCGCGGGCGCGGCCTGCCCTGGGCCGAGCTTTCCGCCGCCCTGGCCTTCGCCGGGCTGCTCGGCGCGATCGGCCTGGGCGCCGGCGCGGTGCTCGGGGAGGCGCCCCGCATGGCCCGCGCCATGCCGGCGGCGGGCTTCTGGCTGGCCGTTCTGCTGCTGGCCCTCGGTGCCGGAAGCTGCGCCGCCGGGCGGGGCGCGACTCCGTCCCGCTTCCTGGCCCTGGCGGTGGTCGGCGGCGGCCTCTTGCTGGCGCTCGGCCTGCTCGACGGCCTGTCGGTGGTGCGCGAGGGTCAGGCGCGGGGCGAGGAGCTGCGCACGGCGCTGGTCGGCCATCTGGCGCTGGCCGGGGGTGCGCTGGGGCTGGCGCTGCTGGTGGCACTGCCGCTCGGGCTCCTGGCCCTGCGGCGACCGCGGCTCGAGATGGCGCTCATGACCCTGGCCAACGGCTTCCAGGTGGTGCCGTCCATCGCCCTCTTCGGCCTGCTGATGGCGCCCCTGGCCAGCCTCGCCACCACCTGGCCGGCGCTGCGGAGCTGGGGCATCGGCGGCATCGGCGCCGCCCCCGCGACGCTCGGAATCGCCGCCTATCTCCTGCTGCCGCTCGCCAGCGGTCTGCTGGCGGGGCTGCGGGTCGCGCCCCCCGCGCTGGTCGACGCCGCCCGGGGCCAGGGCATGACGCCATGGCAGATCCTGCTGCGCCTGCGCCTGCCGCTCGGCCTCGGCGTCATCCTCGGCGGATTGCGCCTGGCGGCGGTGCAGGCGGTGGGCCTCGCCACGCTGGCGGCGCTGATCGGCGGCGGCGGGCTGGGACGGCTGGTCTTCCAAGGCATCGGCCAGCTCGCCACGGATCTGATCCTGCTCGGCGTGATGCCGGTCGTGGCCCTGTCCCTGCTGGTGGATGCGGGGCTGGCGGCGCTGCAGGCCCGGCTCGGCGCGGCGGGGAGTCCGGGCCGGTGATCCGCTTCGAGGGGGTGACCCGGCGCTATGGCGAACGGGCGGCGGTGGACCATGTCACGCTGGAGGTGGCCGAGGGCAGGCTCTGCGTGCTGCTGGGCGAATCCGGCTCGGGCAAGTCCACGCTCCTGCGGATGGTGAACCGGCTGGCCGAGCCCTCGGCCGGCCGCGTGCTGCTGCGCGGACGCGACGTGGCGGGGATCGAGCCGGAAACGCTCCGCCGGGGGATCGGCTATGTCATCCAGTCGGTCGGGCTGTTCCCGCACTGGCAGGTGGCGGAGAACATCGCCACCGTGCCGCGCCTGCTGGGCTGGGAGGCGGGGCGCATCGCCGCGCGGGTGGATGCGCTGCTGGCGCTGGTCGGGCTCGACCCGGCCCGCTTCCGCGACCGCTATCCGCACGAGCTGTCCGGTGGCCAGGCGCAACGCGTGGGACTGGCCCGGGCGCTCGCCGCCGATCCGCCGGTGCTGCTGATGGACGAGCCCTTCTCCGCGCTCGATCCCGGCACCCGGCGCGACCTCCAGCGGGAGCTGCGCCGCATCCATGGGGAGACCGGCAAGACCATCCTCTTCGTCACCCATGACGTCGAGGAGGCGCTGGCGCTGGCCGACCTCCTGGCCGTGCTGGAGGATGGCCGGCTGATCGCGCAGGGCCGGCCCGCCCAGGTGATGGAGCAGGACGGCGAGCGCAGCGTGCGCCGCCTCTTCGGCGAGGAGAGCATGGCCTTCCACCGCCTCGCCACCCTCCCGGCCCAGGCCCTGGCACAGCCGGAGGACGCGGAGGACGACCTGCCCGTGCTGCCGGCCGGGGCCAGCCTGAAGCAGGCGCTGCTGCTGATGCTGGAGCTGGGCGCCGACCGGGTGGCGGTCCTCCCCGACGGCCCGCATGGCGGCGGCACCCTGTACTGGGCCGATCTGGTGCGGGCGGCATGAGGCGGCCGGGGCTGACGGGGCTGGGCGTGAACCTGGCGGGCTTTCTTCTCGCCCTCTGGGCGGCGCCGCGCCTGCCGGGCCTGTGGCGCGCCCTGTTCCCGGAGATCGCCCGGCCCGTCTGGGAGAGCCAGGGCTGGTTCGCGCTGCTTTTCGAACATCTGCTGCTGGCGCTCGGCGCCGCTGCCCTGGCCACGCTGATCGGGCTCGGCGCCGGCATCGCCTGCACCCGCGGCGCGGGGCGCCGGCTGCGCCCGGTCTTCGACGCCGCCTTCGCGCTGGCCCAGGCCATCCCGCCAGTGGCGGTCATCGCGCTCGCCCTGCCCCTGCTCGGCTTCGGCGCGGCGCCGACGCTGCTGGCCCTGGTGCTCTACTCCGCCCTGCCGGTGATGCGGAGCACGGTGACCGGGCTGGATGCCGTGCCGGCCACCGTGCTGGACGCCGCGCGCGGCCTCGGCATGGGGCCGGGGCGCATCCTGGCGCGGGTGGAGCTGCCGCTCGCCCTGCCGGTCATCCAGGCCGGGCTGCGCGTCGCGGTCGTGCTCGCCATCGCCACCACGGCGGTGGGCGCGGTGGCCGGGGCGCAATGCCTCGGCACGCCGATCGTCACCGGCCTCGCCAACGGCAACACCGCCTGGGTGCTGCAGGGCGCGGTCTTCACCGCCTGGCTGGCGCTGATCGCCGACCAGGCGCTGCGGCTCGGTCTCGCCCCTCCGCGCTAAGTGTTAGAGCCGGACTTTGAGCAACCGCGCCAGCTCACCCACGATCCCGGCGCGGAAGGCCAGCACGCAGGCGACGAAGATGCCGCCCTGGATCACCGTCACCCAGGCGCCGAACTCGGCCAGGTAGTTCTGCATGGTCACGATGACGGCGGCACCGACCACCGGGCCGAAGACCGTGCCAAGGCCGCCCAGCAGCGTCATCAGCACCACCTCGCCCGACATGGCCCAGTAGACATCGGTCAGCGTGGCGATCCCGAAGACGAGCGCCTTGGTGCCACCGGCGATGCCGGCCAGCGTCGCCGAGAGGGTGAAAGCCATCAGCTTGTAGTCGTCCGCCCGGTAGCCGAGGGAGATGGCACGCGGCTCGTTCTCGCGGATCGCGGTCAGCACCTGGCCGAAGGGCGAATGGACCACGCGGTTGATGAAGAGGAAGCCGGCCAGGAAGACGGCGGCGACGACCCAGTAGAGGCTCATGTCCCGGCCGAGATCGATGACGCCGAGAAGCGCCCCGCGCGGCACCCGCTGAATGCCGTCCTCCCCGCCGGTGAAGGGCGCCTGCAGGCAGAAGAAGTAGACCATCTGCGCCAGCGCCAGGGTGATCATGGCGAAGTAGATGCCCTGCCGCCGGATGGCGATCCAGCCGGCGACCACGCCGAGCCCGGCCCCCACCGCGCCGCCGGTCAGGATGGCCAGCTCCGGCGTGAAGCCCCAGACCTTGGCCGCATGCGCCGCGAGATAGCCGCCCATGCCGAAGAACATGGCATGGCCGAAGGAGAGCAGCCCGACATAGCCGATCAGCAGGTTGAAGGCGCAGGCGAAGAGGGCGAAGCAGAGCAACTTCATCAGGAAGACGGGGTAGAGGAAGAACGGCCCGGCGATCAGCAGGGCGAGCAGGATCAGGAAGGCGATGCTCTGCGCCCGGTTGAAGCCGAGCGCGGAGAGGCCCGGCAGGCCCGGCGCGTCCTGCGCCACCGGCGCGGCGATGGTGCTGGCATGGCTGGCCATGGTTCAGGCCCTCCCGAACAGGCCGGCCGGCCGCGCCAGCAGCACGATGGCCATGATGACGAAGATCACGGTGGAGGAGGCCTCGGGATAGAAGACCTTGGTGAGCCCCTCGACCAGGCCGAGGCCGAAGCCGGTCAGCACCGAGCCCAGGATCGAGCCCATGCCCCCGATCACCACCACGGCGAAGACGACGATGATGAGGTTCGAGCCCATCTGCGGATTGACCGAGTAGATCGGCGCCGCCAGCACGCCGGCGAAGGCGGCGAGCGCCACGCCCGCCGCATAGGTCAGCGTGACCATCCGCGGCACGTTGACACCGAAGGCCTGGACCAGCGCGGCATTCTCGGTCGCCGCGCGCAGATAGGCGCCGAGCCGCGTCTTCTCGATCACCAGCCAGGTGGCGAGGCTCAGGACCAGCGCCGCGGCGACGACCCAGAGGCGGTACTTCGGCAGGAACATGAAGCCGAGATCGACCGGCGGGCCGGCGAGCGAGGCGGGTGGCGAATAGGGCAGTCCGGAGGAGCCGAACTCGTTGCGGAAGATCCCCTCGATGATCAGCGCCAGGCCGAAGGTCAGCAGCAGGCCGTAGAGATGATCGAGCTTGTAGAGTCGGCTGATCATCGTCTTCTCCAGCAGCACGCCGAAGGCGCCGACGATCAGCGGCGAGAGGATCAGCGCCGGCCAATAGCCGATGCCGAACCAGTTGAGCAGCATCCAGGCGACGAAGGCACCCATCATGAACTGGGCGCCGTGCGCGAAATTGATGACGTTCAGCATGCCGAAGATGACGGCGAGGCCGAGCGAGAGCAGCGCGTAGAAGGCGCCGTTCACCAGCCCGAGCACGACCTGCGGCAAGCCGAGTTCGAGTTGGAACAGGAGATCTTCGAACACCGGTGGGCTTCCTGGGCGAGAAGAGAGCGGGATGGCCGGCCGCGCGGGCGCCCGGCCGCAGGATCAGCTACGGACCAGCGGGCAGCTGCCCTCTGCGAGGGGGCGGAAGGCCTCCTCGGCCTCCGTCGTCTGCAGCAGCTTGTAGTAGTCCCAGGGGCCGCGGGATTCCTCGGGGGTCTTGACCTCGAAGAGATAGGCCGGGTGCAGCTTGCGCCCGTCCTCGCGGATGCGGCCCTTGCCGAAGGCGTCGTCATCCGTCGGCATGGCCTTCATCCGCGCGACCACATCGGTGCCGCTGGCCTTGGCCGCCGGGGCGCCCATGTCGGCCACGGCCTTGAGGTAGTGCAGCACCGAGGCGTAGCAGCCGGCATGCGACATGGCCGGGTAGTTGCCGGCGAGGCTCCCGCGAACGCGTTCGGTGAAGGCGCGGGTGCGGTCGTTGAGGTCCCAGTAGAAGCTCTCGGTGCAGACCAGCCCCTGCGCCGCCTTCAGGCCGAGGCTGTGCACATCGTTGATGAACATCAGCAGCACGGCGATCTTGGTGCCGCGCCGGGTGACGCCGAACTCCGCCGCCTGCTTGACACTGTTGATGGTGTCGGTGCCGGCATTGGCGAGGCCGATCACCTTGGCCCGGCTCTGCTGCGCCTGAAGCAGATAGGAGGAGAAATCGGTCGATTGCAGCGGATGCCGCACGGAGCCCAGCACCTTGCCGCCCGCGGCCTGGATGAAGCCGGTGGTGTTGCGCTCGAGGTCGTGGCCGAAGGCGTAGTCGGCGGTGATGAAGAACCAGCTGTCGGCGCCGGTCTTGACCATGGCGCCGCCCGTGGACCGCGCCAGCATGTAGGTGTCGTAGGTCCAGTGGACGGTGTTCGGGCTGCACTGGCGCCCGGTCAGCTCGGTCGTGCCGCCGGTCGAATTCAGATAGACCTTGTTCTTCTCGCGGACGATGCCGTTGACCGCCAGCGCCACCGCCGAATTCGGCACGTCGACGATGACATCGACGCCGTCCCGGTCGATCCACTGGCGCACGATGGTCGAGCCGACATCGGCCTTGTTCTGGTGGTCCGCCTGCACGACCTCGACCGTGACGCCCTTGGCGGCGATGCCGCTGTCCTGGATGGCCTGGCGGACGCAGGCCGTCGAGGTGGGGCCCGACACCTCGCGGTAGACGCCGGACTGATCGTTCAGCACGCCGATCTTCAGCGTCGTCGGCTGCGCCCGGGCGGGGCGGGGCATGGCGGCCAGCCCGGCGCCGAGGCCGGGCAACAGCGCGGCCGCGGCGGCGGTCTTGAGCAGGCTGCGGCGGTCTTGTGTCATCGGACTCTCCCTTTTTTTCCCCTGTTGAGACCCGCGGGGCGGGTGGCATGGGGCATCTCCGGCCCGTCAGGCACGGCATCGTCCATACTTCTGGTGGCGGGAACCTCTGCCCCGGCGCCGGGCACTCAGACGCCGAGATACTCGTGCAGACGGTCCATGGACGAGGCGAGCTCGGCATTGCTGACGGCGTCCACGACCCGGCCATGCTCCATGACGTAGTGGCGGTCGGCCACGGTCTGGGCGAAGCGGAAGTTCTGCTCCACCAGCAGCACCGTGAAGCCGCGCTGCTTGATCTCGCGGATGGTGCGGCCGATCTGCTGCACGATGACCGGGGCGAGGCCCTCGGTCGGCTCGTCCAGCATCAGCAGCCGCGCGCCGGTGCGGAGGATCCGCGCGATCGCCAGCATCTGCTGCTCGCCGCCGGACAGCTTCGTGCCCGGGCTGCGGGCCCGCTCCTTCAGGTTGGGAAAGAGCGTGTAGATCGCCTCGAGATCCATCCCCCCCGGCCGGACCACCGGCGGCAGCAGGAGGTTCTCGGTCACGTCGAGGCTGGCGAAGATGCCGCGCTCCTCGGGGCAGAGCGCGATTCCGGCGCGGGCGATCCGGTCGCTGCGCGCGTCGATCATCTCCCGGCCCTCGAAGCGCACGCTGCCGCTGCGCCGGCCGACCAGCCCCATGATGGACCGTAGCGTGGTGGTCTTGCCGGCGCCGTTGCGGCCGAGCAGCGTGACCACCTCGCCCTCGCGCACCTCGATGCCGACACCGTGCAGGATGTGGCTCTCGCCATACCAGGCCTGCAGGTTCTCAACCTTCAGCAACGGATCAGCCATGCGCCTGTCCTCCCGAGATGCCGGGATCGGCGCCGAGATAGGCGGCGATGACCTCCGGGTTGCGCGAAACCTCGGCATAGCCGCCCTCGGCCAGGACGCGGCCGCGGGTCAGCACGGTGATGGTGTCGCACAGCCCTTCCACGACCTTGAGGTTGTGCTCCACCATCAGCACGGTGCGCCCCTCCGCCACCCGCTTCACCAGGGCGACGATGCGGTCCACGTCCTCGGCCGTCATGCCGGCGGTGGGTTCGTCGAGCAGCATCATCACCGGGTCGAGGGCCAGGGTGGTGGCGATCTCGAGCGCGCGCTTGCGGCCGTAGGGAAGCTGGCCGGCGGTCAGGTGGGCATAGCCGGACAGGCCGACATCCTCCAGCAGTTCGCGCGCCCGGGCGTCGTAGCGCCGCAGGACGGCATCCGACCGCCAGAAGTCGAAGCTGGCCCCCCGCTCGCGCTGCAGGGCGACGCGAACGTTCTCGAGCACGGTCAGGTGCGGGAAGACCGCCGAGATCTGGAAGCTCCGCACCAGGCCGAGCCGGGCCACATCGGCCGGCTTCAGGCTGGTGATGTCCCGGCCGTCGAAGCGGATGGCCCCGTGGGTTGGCGGCAGGAACTTCGTGAGCAGGTTGAAGCAGGTGGTCTTGCCGGCACCGTTGGGGCCGATCAGGCCATGGATGCTGCCGCGCCTGACCTTCAGCGAAACATCGCTGACGGCCTTGAAGCCAAGGAACTCCTTGGACAGGCCTGTCGTCTCCAGGATGGTTTCGTGCACCCGAGGCTCTCTCCGCTTTCTCGTCCGTTCCGTGGATCAATTTCGATCCTGTTGCTGCGGAGCATGACGAGGCCTTGGCGGCAGCGCAAGAAAAGCTTGGGGAGCCGGAAGGCCTTCTCCCGGGCGGACCTAGATGGCGAAATTGAGCGCCTCGGGGGTCGGGCGGCGCAGGCCGGCCGCGGCGGCCCGTCGCAGCAGCTCCGCCACGCTGAGCCGCGACAGCTCCTCCATCACCGCGCCCTCCAGCTCGGTCCAGAGCGGCAGCATGACCCGGGCCTGCAGCGGCGAGGTCGGCGCCGCCTCCGGCTCCGGCGTTCCGTCCGGCGCCAGCACGGCGGCCACGACATCGGCGAGGGTGATGTCGCGGGCGGCGCGGCCCAGCCGGTAGCCGCCCTTCGGCCCGCGCGTGCTGCCCAGGATGCCGGCGCGGGACAGGGCCTGCAGCACCGGCTCGATGCCGCGCCGCGCCTCGCTCAACCGGTCGGCGATGTCGCCGGCGGGCACCGTGCTGCCCCGGCCCGCGTGAAATGCAACGTCCAATACGATGGAGACAGCCGTCATCGCCCGATCTCGCCGCAGCA
The DNA here is from genome assembly GCF_054073225.1 of Teichococcus aerofrigidensis. NCBI lineage: Bacteria > Pseudomonadati > Pseudomonadota > Alphaproteobacteria > Acetobacterales > Roseomonadaceae > Roseomonas > Teichococcus aerofrigidensis. The sequence continues at coordinate 23,535 of NZ_JBSXMU010000026.1, read as the reverse complement.
GCATCGAATCACCCCTGAACCACGCTTCCGATCCGTGATATAATCCGCTTATGCCCGAAGGAAACACCCTCCCTGGCACCGGCGCCGCAACCTCGCCGAAGCCGGGCCGCATCTATGACAGCATCCTCGACACCATCGGCCAGACGCCGCTGGTCCGCCTGCCCCGCCTCGAGGCGGCGCGGGGGCTGCGCGCGCGGCTGGCGATGAAGCTGGAATTCTTCAATCCGCTGGGCTCGGTGAAGGACCGGATTGGCCTCGCCATGGTTGAGCAGGCCGAGAGGGACGGGTTGATCCGGCCGGGCGAATCCGTGCTGGTCGAGCCGACCTCCGGCAATACCGGCATCGCCCTCGGCTTCGTCGCCGCCGCGCGCGGCTATCGGCTGATCGTCACCATGCCGGACGGGGCGAGCGTGGAGCGGCGCAAGATGCTGCGCCTGCTGGGGGCCGAGGTGGAGCTGACCCCGGCCGGCCAGGGCATGACCGGCGCCATCGCCCGCGCCGAGGCCATCGTCGCGGGCACGCCGCAGGCCTGGATGCCGCGGCAGTTCGACAATCCGGCCAACCCCGCCATCCATGCCGCGACCACGGCGGAAGAGATCTGGGCCGACACCGCGGGCGAGGTGGACGCGGTGGTGGGCGGGGTCGGCACCGGCGGCACCCTGACCGGCATCAGCCGCCAGCTGAAGCCGCGACGGCCGGCGCTGCGCGTCATCGGCGTCGAGCCGGCCGAATCCGCCGTCCTCTCGGGCGACGATCCCGGCCCGCACGAGATCCAGGGCATCGGCGCCGGCTTCCGCCCGGCCGTGCTCGACCTGGCGCAGATCGACACGGTGCGCCGCGTCACCGAGCGCGAGAGCTTCGCCGCGGCGCGGCTCTGCGCTCGCACCGAGGGACTGCCCATCGGCATTTCCTCCGGCGCGGTGCTGCACGCCATGCTGGAACTCGCCGAGGCGCCCGAGATGGAGGGACGGCTGATCGTGGGTATCGCCGCGTCCTTCGCCGAGCGCTACCTGTCGACGGATCTGTTTTCCGGCCTGTGACCGGGGGCCGCGAAGTCCTTCCTTAACCCGTGCGGGTCCATACCGGGGCATCGGGAGTTAGCCCCCACGAAGGATCCGCTACGATGTTCCGGTCCCGCCAGCACAAGGGCGACCATCTGCGGCTCATGGCCCTCGACGCCCTTGAGCAGAATGTCATGGTTGCCGATCGGGATCTCAGGATCCTCCATATCAACCCGGCGCTGAAGGCCCTCCTGTCCCGGGCCGAGGCCGAACTCCGCGAGGCGCTTCCGGCCTTCGCCCTGGACCGGCTGGTCGGCAGCAGTATCGACGTCTTCCACAGGAATCCGGCGCATCAGCGCCAGCTGCTGGGCCAGTTGCGGCAGCGCCACCGCGCGACGATCAGCGTGGCCTCCTGGCGCTTCGACCTCATCGTCTCGCCGCTTCCGGGTGGCGAGGCCAATGCCGGCTATGTCGTCGAATGGGCCGATGCGTCCATCCGCCTGCAGAACCTCGACTACCGCGGCCAGCTCGAGGCCATCCGGCGCTCGCAATGCGTGGTGGAGCTGTCCCTGGACGGCACGGTGGTGGACGCCAACGAGAACTACCTCGCGCTGGTCGGCTACCGGCTGGAGGAGATCCGGGGCAAGCCGCACCGCCTGCTGGTCGATCCCTCGGAGAGCGCCGGCCCCGCCTACGCCGCCCTCTGGGATGCGCTGCGCGCGGGCCGCCCCCAGGCCGGCCAGTTCCGCCGCATCGGCGCGGGCGACCGGGACATCTGGATCAACGGCGCCTACAACCCGATCCTGGACGAGGCCGGAAAGCCCACGAAGGTCGTCAAGTTCGCCAGCGACATCAGCGCCCAGCGCCAGTTGCTGGGCCGGCTGAAGACGCTGATCGAGCAGAACTTCCAGGAGGTGGAGGAGGCGATCCGCCGCGGCAACGGCGAGGCCGGCTCGGCGGGGCAGGCCGCCGGCCAGACCTTCGGCAATGTCCAGATGGTGGCGGCCAGCGCGGAGCAGCTCGCCGCCTCGATCGCCGGGATCGCGCGCAGCATGAGCCAGTCCCGCCAGGCGGCGGAGAACGCGCATGACCAGACCGTCGCGGTCAGCCGCAGCACGGAGGCGATGGCCAGCGCCTCGCAGGCCATGAACGGGATCGTCGGGTTGATCCGCGACATCGCGGGGCAGATCAACCTGCTGGCACTGAACGCGACGATCGAGGCGGCCAGGGCCGGAGAAGCCGGCAAGGGCTTCGCGGTGGTCGCGAGCGAGGTCAAGAACCTGGCCAATCAGGCCGCACGCGCCACCGAGCAGATCAGCCGGGAAATCGATTCCATCCAGGGAACGGCGCAGGACGTGGCGGCGACCATCGGCACCATCCGCGACTCGGTCGGCCTGGTCCGGGAATCCGTCGCCGTCACCGCCTCGGCGGTGGAGGAGCAGAACGCGGTCACCCGCGATGTGTCGGACAACATTCGCCAGGCCTCGGAAGCGGTGGCGATGGTGGCCGGCAATATCCGCGCGATCGATACGGCGGTGGCCGATGCGGCCCGGGCCGCCAGCATCGCGAGGACAGCGGCCCGCGATCTGGTCGCCTGACGGCGGCGGCAGGCCGGATCCTGATGTGGTCGGGATGGCGGGGAATGGTCGGAACGGCGGGATTTGAACCCACGACCCCTTGTCCCCCAGACAAGTGCGCTACCAGGCTGCGCTACGTTCCGTTGCGGCCGGGCATAGCATCGGCGCCCCGCTGCCTCAAGCCTCGCCGCCGGGGAAAAATGGCGTCGGGCCCTGCTGCCCTCAGCGAGGCGGCGTGGCCAGGGTCCGCAACTCCTCCGCCAGGCCTTCCAGCTCGGCCAGGATCGATCGCAGGCCCGGCGCGGCGGAGTCCCCCGGCCCCTCGCCCTCGGGCAGGTCGGCCTCGGGCAGATCGCTCCCGGCATCCCGCAGGAGGCGCTGCACGCCCTTGATCGTGTAGCCCTGCGTGTAGAGCAGATCGCCGATCCGGCGCAGCAGCGCGATATCCTCGGGACGATAGTAACGGCGGCCCCCGCCGCGCTTCAGTGGCTTGAGCTGCGGGAACTTGGTCTCCCAGAACCGCAGGACATGCTGCGGGATCTGCAGATCCTCGGCCACCTCGCTGATGGTGCGGAAAGCCGTGGGCGCCTTACGCAGGCGGCCCGGCGTGTCGGCATCCTCGCGCATCGGCGTCACCCCATCGTTCATCGCTGGCATTCCTCAGCGCTTCGGCGCGGCCAAGGGCCGGCGGGGCGAAGCGGGATCAGGACTCGTCAATCGCGGACACGGTCTCGCCGTTCAGGCGGGCCCTCAACACCTGGCTTGGCCGGAAGGACAACACGCGGCGCGGCATGATCGGCACCTCGACCCCGGTCTTCGGGTTGCGGCCCACGCGCATGCCCTTCTGCCGCACCGAGAAGGTCCCGAAGGCCGAGATCTTCACGGCCTTCCCCCCCTCCAGGGCGGCGGAGATGCGCTCCAGCACGTCCTCGAGCAGGGCGGCGCTTTCGTTTCGCGACAAACCGACCTGCGCATAGATGGCCTCGGCCAGTTGCGCGCGCGTGATCGTGTTCATGGTCAGGCGCGGCCCATGGCGGTGAGACTCCTCGCAACCCCTTCTTCTTGCAAGAGAACCGGCAGCGAGGCCCAGCGTCAACCATGACGGAGGGTGTGGCGCAAAAGCTTCAAAGGAGTGATGCGGATATGCCACAGGCCCACTCGGCCGGACCGGCGCCGCCCCCAGGCCTAAGCTCGGTCGGCACGGGCCGTGGCGGCGAGGAGAAGCTCGATCGGGTCCCAGAGCATGGCCGTCCGGCGCACCGATCGGCCGGCGAAGTGGATCTCGTCCGCGCCGACGTTGCGGCCGCCCAGATGGCGGTAGAACCAGCGCGAGGGATTCTCGCTGAGAACCCACAGCATGGCCGAGCCGCAGCCGATGGCGGAAAGATGGGCGGCCGTCGCGCGCATCAGGCGCCGCCCCAGCCCGAGGTCGCGCCAGTCATCGAGGACGTAGAGCAACTCGATCTCGCCCTGTGCCAGCCCGGGGTGCCGGCAGCGGCCGCCGAGCGCGAAGCCGACGACGGCCGGCGCGCTTCCCGTCTCGGCCGGCGTCGCGACCGCCACGAACATCGCCTCCCCATCGCGCCGCTCGACCAGCGCCCGCTGATAGAAGGGCAGGATGCGCTGCACGGAGAGCGTGGCGAGGTAGGTGTCCGGCAGGAGCCCCGGATAGGAGGTGCGCCAGGTGGCGACGTGCACGGCGGCGATGGCGGCGGCATCGGCCGGGCGGGCACGGCGGATGTTGATCATCCCGCTTGCCTCCTCTCCTATCGGCGATGCCTCGTCAGGCCTGGCGCTGCAGGACGGCGGCGAAGAAGCCGTCCGTGCCGTGGCTGTGAGGGGCCAGTTCCATCCAGGGCCCCTCGCAGGGTGGCGGCCCCGCCTCCGGCATGGTCTCGCGCCACGCCTCGGCGAGCGGCACCGCCACGAAACCCGCATGGCGGGAGAGGAACTCCTGCACCTGCATCCCATCCTCCTCCGGGAGAACCGAGCAGGTAGCGTAGACCAGCCTGCCGCCGGGGCGAACCAGTTCGGCGGCCGTATCGAGGATCGCGCGCTGCTTCGTGATCAGTTCCCCGAGATCGCGCGACGTGGTCCGCGTGCGCGCGTCGGGGTTGCGGCGCCAGGTGCCGGCACCGGTGCAGGGAGCATCCACCAGCACACGGTCGAACTGGCCGGCGCGGCGCCGGGCCCAGCGATCGCCCGGCGCCAGGAGGTGCCGTTCGGCATTGTCGACCCCGGCGCGGCGCAGGCGGCGCGCGGCGCCCTCCAGCCGGGTGGCCGAGACGTCGCAGGCGGTGATGCGGCCACGATTGCCCATCATCGCCGCCACCGCCAGCGTCTTGCCCGCGGCGCCGGCGCAGTAGTCGGCGACGCGCATGCCGGGCCTCGCGCCGGTCAGCAGGGCGATGAGCTGGCTGCCCTCGTCCTGGATCTCGATCAGGCCCTCGGTGAAGGCCTTGCTGGCTAGAATCGGGCGGCGGTCCGGCACGCGCAGGCCCCAGGGCGACCAGGGCATCGGCTCGGCCGGTATGCCCTCGGCGGCGAGTGCCGCCCTCGCCTCCTCCCGCGTGCCGCGCAGCAGGTTGGCGCGCAGGTCGAGCGGCGCGGCTTCGTCCATCGCCGCCGCCGCCGCCGGCAGCTCGTCGCCGAAGCGCGCGCGGTAGCCCGGCAGGGCCCAATCGGGCAGGTTGTGGCGCGGGCCCTCCGGCATCTCCGGGTCGATGAGGGGGTGGCCGTCCAGGGCTTCGATGACACTCATCTCGCCCGGATCGGGCGGCCCGGCGTGGAAGCGGCCGCCGGGGAAGGCCTGCAGCACGCCCTGGCGGTCCCAGCGCTCCACCAGCAGCAGATAGGCCATGACCAGCAGGCGGGGCGTGGCCGGCATGCCGCCGGCGGCGAGATGCCAGTCCAGCCGCAGGCGCTGGCGCAGCACACCCCAGGCGCGCTCGGCCACGGACCGGCGGTCGCCGCTGCCGATGTAGCGGCGTTCCCGGAAGAAGGCATTGGCGGTGGCGTCCGCCGGGCGGCGTGGCGCGGCCGCCACCTCTCCCAGCAAGGCCACCGTGGCGGCGATCCGCGCTGCGGGTGTCATGCGCGGGGATCAGCCATCCTGGCGATAGTTCGGCGCCTCGCGCGTGATCGCCACGTCATGCACGTGGGATTCCCGCAGGCCGGCGCCGGTGATGCGGCGGAAGGTGCAGTTCTGCTGCATCTCGGCGATGGTGGCGTTGCCGGTATAGCCCATGGCGGACTTCAGGCCGCCCACCAGCTGATGGATGACATTGCCGACCGGGCCCTTGTAGCCGACGCGCCCCTCGATGCCCTCGGGCACGAGCTTGAGCTGATCCTGCACTTCGGCCTGGAAATAGCGGTCGGCCGAGCCGCGCGCCATGGCGCCGAGGCTGCCCATGCCGCGATAGGCCTTGTAGGAGCGGCCCTGGTAGAGGAACACCTCGCCCGGCGCCTCGTCCGTGCCGGCGAAGAGGCTGCCCATCATGACGCAATCGGCGCCGGCCGCGATGGCCTTGGCGAGATCGCCCGAGGAGCGCACGCCGCCATCGGCGATGGCGGGCACGCCCTTCTCGTGCGCGGCGGCGGAGGCTTCCATCACCGCGGTGAGCTGCGGCACGCCGACGCCGGCGACGATGCGGGTGGTGCAGATGGAGCCCGGGCCGATACCGATCTTGACCGCGTCGGCCCCGGCCTCCACCAGCGCCCGCGCCGCCTCGGGCGTCGCCACGTTGCCGGCGATGACCTGAACGCTGTTGGACAGGCGCTTGATCGTCTCGACCGCCTTCAGCACCCCGGCGGAATGGCCATGCGCGGTGTCGACGACGACGACATCCACCTCCGCCTCGACCAGCAGCTCGGCGCGGCGGAGGCCGTCCTCGCCGGTGCCGGTGGCCGCCGCGGCGCGCAGCCGGCCCATGGCGTCCTTGGCGGCGTTGGGGTTGGCCTGGGCCTTGTCCATGTCCTTGACGGTGATCAGCCCGGTGCAGCGGTACTGGTCATCGACCACCAGCAGCTTCTCGATGCGGTGCTTGTGCAGCAGTTCCCGCGCGCGGGCGGGCGAGACGTCGCTCGTCACCGTCACCAGGTTCTCCCGCGTCATCAGCTCGTAGACGCGGGTGCCGGGGTCGGTGGCGAAGCGCACGTCGCGATAGGTCAGGATACCGACGAGGCGCTTGCTCTCCCGCTCCACCACGGGGATGCCGCTGATATGGTGGGTGGCCATCAGCCCCTGGGCATCGGCCAGGGTCTGGTCCGGATGAATGGTGACCGGGTTCACCACCATGCCGCTCTCGAACTTCTTCACCTGGCGCACGGCGGCCGCCTGCTCCTCGGGGGAGAGGTTCTTGTGGATCACGCCGATGCCGCCGGCCTGCGCCATGGCGATGGCCATCGGCCCTTCCGTGACCGTGTCCATGGCGGCGGAGATCACCGGCATGTTCAGCGAGATGTCCCGGGTCAGCCGGGTGCGGACATCGGCGTGGCTGGGCAGGACGGTGGAATAGGCCGGCACCAGCAGGACGTCGTCGAAGGCATAGGCCTCCGCGATCAGGGTGCGGCGCGGCGCGGCGCCGCCTTGAGCGGGGCCGTTGGTCGTGGTCGTTTCGGATGCCATGGCGGAGCCTTTCGCAGAACTCTGAGGCGCGTTCCGCAGCCTTGGCGCGTCCCCCTAGACCAGAATCGCGCCCCGCTGCAAGCGCGGCGCGCCCGTCGCCGGCGCGGCCCTGCCCTGCGCCGGGGCATGGCCGCGCCGGAGGCCGGCCTTCTCCCTAGCCGCCACCGGCGCCGCGGAAGCCCTGGGCCACCACATACATCTCGGCGCTGTCCTTCCGGCTGGCTGGCGGCTTGGCGTGCCGCACCGTGGCGAAGTCCCGCTTCATGCGGTTCAGCAACTCCCGCTCGGTGCCGCCCTGGAAGACCTTGGCGACGAAGGCGCCGCCGGGCGTCAGCACCTTCCCGGCGAAGTCCAGCGCCAGCTCGATCAGGCCGAGGATGCGCAGGTGATCGGTGGCATTGTGGCCGGTGGTGTTGGGCGCCATGTCGGACAGCACCAGATCGGCCGGCCCGTCCAGCGCCTCCAGCACGCGCTGCTCCACCTCCGCCTCCTGGAAGTCGCCCTGCAGCAGGATGGCGCCGGCGATCTCGTCCATCGGCAGCAGGTCGAGGCCCACCACCTTGCCGCCCTCCCCCACCCTCTGCACCGCGACCTGCGTCCAGCCGCCCGGCGCGGCGCCGAGGTCCACCACACGCTGCCCCGGATGGAACAGCCGGTACTTCTCATCCAGCTCCAGGATCTTGAACGCGGCCCGGGACCGCCATCCGGCCGCCTTGGCGGCGCGGACATAGGGGTCGTTCAACTGCCGCTCCAGCCAGCGCTGGCTGGCGGTGCTGCGGCCCTTGGCTGTGCGCAGGCGGGTGGTCAGGCCACGGGCGCCCTCGGTCGGCGACTTCACGGTATGTCCAGTCCTTGGAACGACGGGGATCAGGAGGCCGGGTATGCCGCCGGCCTGAAAGGATGGGCCTGTGCCGCCACGCGGCGCGAGGGGAGACGCTCCTGCCGCATCATGCGCAGCAGCATGCCTTCCCGCAGGCCGCGATCGGCCACGGTGACGCAGGAGGAGGGCCAGACCCTGCGGATGGCGGCATAGATGGCGCAGCCGGGCAGGACGTAATCCGCCCGTTCCGGCCCGACGCAGGGATGCTCGCGTAGGCCGTCCCGCCCGAGCATGAAGAGGTCCCGCAACGCCTGATCGGCCTCCTGGATATCGAGCACGCGCCCGTCGATCAGGGGCCGGGAATAGCGCGGCAGGGACAGCGCGACGCCGGCCAGGGTGGTGACGGTGCCGCTGGTGCCCATCAGCCGCACGCCGCCGGCGCGCATTTCCTGGCCGATGCAATGCACCCGGTCGAAGCGGGCGAGCTCGGCCGCCACCTCCTCCACCACCCGGTCGAAGCCCTCCGGCGTGTAGCAGCAGAGGCCGGCGCGCTCGGCCAGGGTGACGACGCCGATCGGCAGCGAGACATAGCCGATCAGCTCGGGCAGGCCGTTCGGAGCGCCACGGATCCAGGCGATCTCGGTGCTGCCACCGCCGATGTCGAAAAGCAGCGCCCGCCGATCCTGCGCGCGCAGCAAGGGCGCGCAGGATTCCATCGCCAGCTCGGCCTCCTCCCGCGCCGAGATGACGCGGATGGGCAGGCCGGTGGTCTCGCGGGCGCGGGCCACGAAGGCGGCGCCATTCGCGGCCTGGCGGCAGGCCTCGGTGGTGACGGCGAGCAACCGCCGCAGCGGCCGGCGCAGCAGCTTCTGCGCGCAGGCCTGCAAGGCGGCCAGGGCCCGCTCCATCGCGCCCTCGGAGAGGCGACCCTGCTGCGCCAGCCCCTCACCCAGCCGGACGACCCGGCTGTAGCTGTCGAGCACCCGGAAGGAGCCCGCGGGGGTCGGCGTCGCCACCAGCAGCCGGCAATTGTTGGTGCCGAGATCCAGGGCGGCGAAGACACCCCCGGCGGTACCACAGGAGGGGCGGGTCGAGGCGACGGCAGGATTGGCTATGAGATCTGGCATGGTGTTCGGGGCTTCCCTGGCGCCGCCATGGCGGCAGCGCCCGGGCCAGCTGCCCCATGATCCGGCGAGCCGGCCCCGGGGGCAAGCGATTTTGCTCCCCGCCGCGAAACACGCGCCCACACGACTTGATCCGTCCGGACGGCAATGCTAAGTGCCCCGCCACGCCGCCGGACCCGCTCCGACGGACCCGTTGGGGAATAGTTTAACGGTAGAACTCCCGACTCTGACTCGGGCAGTCTTGGTTCGAATCCAGGTTCCCCAGCCAAACTCCACCCTGTTCCGGCTTACACCACCTCGCCCCTGCTCATGAGGGGCCGGGCCGGGAGACTTCCCCTCCGCCCAGGGCCGCCTCCGGCACCTCGACCGTCAGGCCCAGGAGCCGGAAGGGGAGCGTCTTGCCGTGCCCGTCCAGGTTCAGGGCCCCGTTGACGCCGCCCTGCAGCACGTCGTTGATCACGAAATTGCATCCGCCAAGGCGCGGCAGGTCGTAGCGCCGCACGCGGGTCGCGCCCCGATGCGCGAAGAGCGCCAGGATCCTGGCCTCGTCCAGCTGCGGCGCCAGCACCGGCCACAGCGCCGGATCATAGGCGAAGACCGCCACGTTGAGACGATTGCCCTTGTCCCCCGCCCGCGCATGCGCGACGCGGTGCAGCGGCACCTCCACCCGCCGGCTCATGCCACATCCTCCAGCCCGAGAAACGACACCCGTGGCCGGACCCGCTCGCGCGGCACCATGAAGGACAGGGTGCGGATGCGGTCCACCACGCGGGTCCTGGCACCGCCGCCGCCCGCCGGCCCGCAGCACAGGAGGGAGAGCACCTCGCGCGCCGCACGCTCCGCGGCCTCGCGCGTGTCGGTGGCGACAGCGAGGCGCAGCCGGACATCCTCCGGCACATCCTTGGGCGCCAGGGCCGCAGCCTCACGCAGCACGCCGGCATCCCCGTCCAGAACGCTGACCACACCGATCAGGTCGACGCGCACGCGCCCCTCGATGCCGAGCAGCGCCAGCCGGTCGCGCAGGGTCCGGCCGGCCAGGGCGGCGCGGACGCGGGCATGGGGCCCCGCATAGGAGATCTCGCCCTCGCCCAGCCAGCCGCCCGGCAGGCTGACCGTGGCCTTGAGCCGCTCCGGCCGCGGCCCGCCCCGCGCGCCGCTGACCCGGACCCGGTCGCGGCCCTCCTCGGCCAGCTCCACCGCCGTCACGTCCAGCGTGACATCGGGGGTGAGATAGGCGGCGGGGTCGTGCAGTTCGTAGAGCAGCTGCTCCTTCACGGTGCGCAGATCGACCAGCCCGCCACTGCCCGGCGGCTTGGTGATGACGAAGCCGCCATCCTCCCGCATCTCGGCGATAGGGAAGCCGATCCGGTGCGGCTCCGGCACCTCCTTCAGACCGGGATCGGCGAAGTATCCGCCGGTGACCTGGCTGCCGCATTCCAGCAGGTGGCCGCAGGCGGTCCCGGCGGCGAGGCGCGGCCAGTCGTCCTCGGCCCAGCCGAAATGCGCCAGCATCGGACCGAGCGCCAGCGCCGGATCGGCGGCGCGGCCGGTGATCACCACCTGCGCGCCGCCGCGCAACGCCTCGGCGATCGGGGCCGCGCCCAGATAGACATTGGCGGCGATGACCGCCGACGGGTCCAGCACCGCCCCCTCGTCGCCTTCCCAGGGCTCCAGGTCATCCAGCGCATCGGTGCCGCGCAGGTCGTCGCCTTCGACGACACCGACCCGCAACGCCCCCAGGCCCAGCTCGCGGCCGAGGCGCAGCACCGCGCGCGCGGCGCCGGCCGGATTGGCCGCGCCGCCATTGGTGACGATGGGAATGCCATGCGCCACGCAGTCGCGCAGGACAGGCCGCAACAGCGCCTCCAGGGCCGGCTCGTAGCCGCCCTCCGGATTGTGCCGCCGGTCGCGCTGGGCCAGGGCCAGGGTGCGCTCGCCCAGGACCTCCAGCATCAGCGCCGCGGGTCCGCCGGCCGCCACCAGCGCCGCCACCACCGGCACCGGCGCGTCCAGCCGGTCGCCCGAGAAGCCTGAGCCGCAGCCGATCCTCAGCATCTCCATGGCGCTCAATCCGCCCGCGCGCCGGAGATGCGCACCACCTCGGCCCATTTGGCGATGTCGGCGCGCAGGAAGGGCACGAAGTCGTCGGGCGGCAGGCCGACCGGCTCCAGCCCCTGCTCCACCAGGCGCGGACGGACCTCGGGCGAGGCCAGCGCAGCCTGCAGCGCGGCGAAGATGCGGTCGCGCACCGGGCCGGGCAGGCCGGCAGGCGCGAAGAGACCGTGCCAGGCGCTGACGTCGAAATCCTCGACCCCCTGCTCCATCGCGGTCGGCACATCCGGCGTCCATTCCAGCCGCTTCGCCGAGGTGGCGGCCAGGGCGCGCAGCGTGCCGTCCCGCACGAAGGGCAGCACCGCCGTCACCTGATAGATGGTCATCGGCACGTTGCCGGCGATGACATCGGTCACCGCCTGCGCGCCGGAGCGGTAGGGCACGTGCTCGAGCGGCGCGCCGCTGCGCAGCTTCAGCAGCTCTCCGGCCAGGTGCGAGGAGGTGCCGTTCCCGGCCGAGGCGTAGCTGACGCCGCGCTGCGTCCGCGCCCAGGCGAGGAACTCCGGCAGGGTCCTGGCCGGGACCGAGGGATTCACGACCAGCAGGTTCGGGGCCGTCGTCACCAGCGAGATCGGCGTGAAGTCCCGCAGGACGTCGTAGGGGATCGAGGGCATCAGCGACATGTTCACCGAATGCGAGGCGATGCTGCCCATGCAGAGGGTGTAGCCATCCGGCGCGGACTTCGCGACCGCGTCGCTGCCGACCACCCCGCCGGCCCCGGCCCGGTTCTCCACCACCACCGGCTGGCCGAGGCCGCGCGACATCTGCGGCGAGACCAGGCGGGTCATGATGTCGGTGCTGGTGCCGGCGCCGAAGGGCACGACCATGCGGATGGTCCGGGCCGGCCATTCCGCCTGGGCGTCGGCCCGTCCGGGCAGCAGGGCCACCGCGGTCGCGCCAAGCAGCAGCCGGCGCGTGCCGATGATCCGTCGCATCGCGATCCTCCCGTTTTGCCACGCCGGAAGTCTCGGCGGGACTTCAGACATGCCAAGCGGCCGGTCATCGTACAATGGAAATGATCCGATCCTTCCTCAGACTGTCCCCATGCAAGCCGGTCCGCGCCACCAAGGCGCTGGCCCGCCTGACCCCGGAGCCGGGGATGGCGCGGCGGGTCCTGCTGCCGCCGGCCGCTCACTCTCCCCGGCGGCCGAGGCCTTCGCCATGGCACTCCGGGCGGCCGCCCGGAAGGCCCGGCCCGCGGACCCTTAACAGGTTGGAATCCTGCGCGTAGAACCCCGGCCACCCCTGATGGCGGCAGGCCGCCGGGCCGCCGCGAACCGGATCGATGAGCTTGCCATGCCGAGACTGACAACGCGGAGCGACCGTCCCCGATGAGTGGCAAGGCCCAGGCCCGTTCCACCACGCCGCGCCGCCGCGCCGCTTCCGCCAAGTCGCCGGCGAAGGCGCCACGCCGCGCCGCCGGGACCGAGAAGGCCGCACAGCCCGCCAAGGCGGGCCGGCGCAAGCCGGCAGCGGCCAGGCCACCCGCCAGGCCGCCGGGCGGCGGTCTGCGGCGGCAGGTCGCCGACTACCTGCTGGGCGTGCTGATGCTGGGCGCGGCGACCTGGGGGCTGATGTCCTTCCTCGGCGTGTCGCCGTTCTGATCGCCCGGCCGGATGGCTCCGCCGCTGTTCAGCCGGACGGCTCCGCGGTTGTTCAGCCGGGCGGCTCCGCCGTCGTCTAGCTGGGCGGCTCCGCCGCGGTCGCCAGTTCCCGCAGCAGGCCGGGCTGCCCCACGCCGGAGCGCTGGAAGATCACGCCGGTCCCGTCCAGCAGGCCGCCGCGCAGCCGCAGGAAGGGCAGGCCCTGCGGGATCAGCCCCTCGACCCGGAGCGACTCCGCCCCCAGCACGCCGGCCAGTCCGCGCAGCGTATCGCCGCCGCTGACCAGCAGCGTGGCGGGCGGCGGCAGGCGGCGCAGCAGCGCGCCGAAGGCCAGCTCGGCGCGCCGCGCCGCCTCGCCGGGCGAGGTCGTGGCCGCCAGGTTCAGGCGCAGGAAGGCGGCGCCGTGCCGCTCCAGGCGCCGCTGCACGCGTTCCGGCTTCTCGTTGTCGGCCAGCGTCATGGACATGGGCGAGGCCTCGGCGAACTGCGCCGTGCTCATCGGATGCAGGGCGCCGAGCAGGCCGAGCAGCGGCAGGACGGGACGGACCGGGCAAGGCGGAAGGTCGGCCAGGGCGGCAGCCAGCGCGAGGCCGCCGGACCACAGCACCGGTCCCTCGATCGCGCGCCCGGCGGCCACCACCTGCTGCAGCTCCGCGGCGTCCCTGACCAGCCAGAGGCTGGCGCCCTCCGGCACCGGATCGCCCGGCATGGCCAGGGCGGCGGACAGCCCGGCACCGGCCAGGGCGTCGCGCAGCCCCGCCACGGCCTGAAGGCCGGGCCCGGCATCCGGCACCAGGATGGCGCGCCGGAACGGGCCGCTGCCGAACAGCGCCGCGATCTCCGCCGCCGGACTGCCGCGCAGCCGCGCGTCCAGGACGTGGAAGGCCAGCTCGCCCTCCGCCAGGGTCGGCGCCCATGCCCGGAAGCGGGCGGCGGCCAGATGCGGCGCGCGGTCCCGCGTGCGGGCGTCAAGTCCGGCGGCCTCGGGCAGGGCCGCGGTGCTCCAGCCGCAGCTCACCGGGCCGGCCGCGCCCGTGAACCGCGCGGCGGTCTCCAGGGTTCCGGCGAGGTCATCGGCCAGCAGGCGAATGCGCAGGGTCATGCCGAGCGGATTAGCGCCTCGCCCCCCCTTCCGCCAACAGCCGATGCGGCCGCCTTGCCAGCCGCCGCGTTCCGGTCCAGCCTCGGCGGCGGACCGGCTCCCCGAAGGCCGGCACGGGAACGGATCAGGAGGGACGGCCGATGCCAGGCCAGAGTCCAGGGGCGGCGGCCCCACGGCCAGAGGCGGCCGGATGACCTATGTCTTCGAGTTCGGTCAGGTCTTCGCCGCCTGGGACGAGCTGCTGGCCGGCGCGCTGCGCACCCTCTGGCTCTCCGCCGCCTCGATGGCCATCGGCCTGGTGCTGGCCATCCTCGGCGCGCTCGGCAAGACCAGCGGCCCCACCTGGCTGCGCTGGCTGCTCGACGCCTATATCGAGCTGATCCGCAACACCCCCTTCCTGATCCAGATCTTCCTGGTCTTCTTCGGCCTGCCGGCCATCGGCCTGCGACTGGAGGCCGACCAGGCCGCGCTGCTGGCGATGGTGATCAACGTCGCGGCCTACGGCATCGAGATCATCCGCGCCGGCATCGAGAGCATCGGCAAGGGGCAGATCGAGGCCGGACGGGCGCTCGGGCTGCATTCCATGCAGATCTTCCGCCACATCATCCTCAAGCCGGCGCTGCAGGCGATCTACCCGGCGCTCACCAGCCAGTTCATCCTGCTGATGCTGAATTCCAGCGTCTGCTCGGCGATCGCGGCCAGCGAGCTGACCGCGGCGGCGAACGACATCCAGGCGCGCAACTTCCGCAGCTTCGAGGTCTATTTCGTCGTCACCGGCATGTACTTCGCCATGTCGCTGATCTTCTGGGGGATCTTCGCCGTGATCGAGCGCGCCTTCCTGCGCCGCCCGGCGACGCGCTGAGGCGGCGGGCATGCGCGAGTTCGGCCTCAACGAATTCTGGTTCATCCTCCTGGCGGTGCGCTGGACGCTGCTGCTCTCCGTCGCCGCCTTCCTCGGCGGCTGCCTCGGCGGCCTCGCCATCGCGCTGATGCGCACCAGCCACCTCGCCGCGCTGCGCTGGCTCGCCATCGGCTACATCAAGCTGTTCCAGGGCACGCCACTGCTGATGCAGCTCTTCCTGGCCTTCTTCGTGCCCGGCATCTTCGGCTTCGACGTCGATCCCTGGGGGGCGGCGGTGCTGGGCCTCTCACTGCATGCCAGCGCCTTCCTGGGCGAGATCTGGCGCGGCTGCATCGAGGTGGTGCCGCGCGGGCAATGGGAGGCCTCGGCCGCGCTCGGCCTGCGCTACTGGAACCAGATGCGGCACATCGTGCTGCCGCAGGCCTTCCGCATCGCCATCCCGCCGACCGTGGGCTTCCTGGTGCAGCTCATCAAGGCGACCTCGCTCGCCTCGATCATCGGCTTCGTCGAGCTGACCCGCGCGGCGCAGGTGATCAACAATGCCACCTTCGAGCCCTTCATCATCTTCGGGCTCGTGGCGCTGATCTACTTCCTGCTGTGCTGGCCGCTCTCGGCCTACAGCCGGCGCATGGAGAGGAAGCTCGCCGTGGCGACACGGTGAGCGGTACAACAGGGACAAGGAGACGAGCCATGGACGTGACGCTTCGGATCGGCCGCCGCCGCCTGGCCAGCCTGCTGGCGGCGGGCGGGAGCGTGGCGCTGCTGCCCGCCCTCACGCGGCCGTCGCAGGCCGCGACGCCGGCGGAGATCCGCCAGCGGGGCCGCATCTCCGTCGGCGTGCTCACGGACTACCCGCCCTTCGGCGGCACGGATGCCGAGCAGAAGCCGGCGGGCTACGACGTGGATGTCGCGCGGCTCTTCGCCAAGGAACTCGGCGTCGAGCTGCAGCTGGTGCCGGTGACGGGCCCGAACCGCATCCCCTTCCTGCTGACCAACAAGGTGGACATGCTGATCGCCACCTTCGGCATCACCGAGGAACGCGCCAAGCAGGTGCTCTTCTCGCACCCCTACAGCGCCTTCACCACCTACATCCTGGCGCCGAAGTCGGCCGCCATCTCCGGCCCCGACGACCTGAAGGGCGTGCGCGTCGGCGTGGCGCGGGCCAGCACGCAGGATCTCGCGGTGATGGCGATCGCGCCCAAGGAGATCCGCATCATGCGCTTCGATGACGATGCGACGACCACGCAATCCCTGATCTCGGGCCAGACACAGGCGATCGGCGCCAGCAGCACCGTGCTGGCGCAGCTTCGGCAGAACTATCCGAAGCTGGAGATCGAGCCGAAGTTCACGCTTCGCGCGCAGGCCAATGGCATGGCCTTCCGCAAGCAGGACGAGGCGCTCCGCGACTTCAGCAACGACTTCATCAAGCGGCTGGTGGACAGCGGCGAGCTGGGCCGGATCTATGAGCGCTGGTTCGGCGCGGCGATGGACCCGCTGCCGCCGATGCCGCAGTTCTAGATCGGAGCGATTATCGGGGGCAAAAGGGAGGGCTTCTCCTCCCTGCCCCTACCCCCGATGCCCGGAGAGGGCTGTCAGCCAGCCGCCATGTCGGCGACGGCCTTGCCTCCGCCATGCTGGATCAACCAGAGCTGGTGATGCGCTTCGACCAGCGCCTCCAGCCCCTGGCGGCGGTTGATGTCGGAAGGGTTGCGGTGAAGGCTGTGCTCCAGCACTTCCAGCAATTGACGCGCGACCGCGATCTCGCCCTGGGCACAGGCCTGCTGGAAGGCGAGGAGGATCTTGTCGGAGAGCCGGCGCGTCGTAGGGGTAAAGCGGAGCATGAAGGCCCTGCATCCTGCGTGACGATGGGTCAGCGAACGGTTCGATCGCCAACGGCACTATAAGCGCATGCCATGCAGTTTGCACAAGGTAAATTGAAGTCGACCGTTGAGCAAGAAAATTCGTCTTCGTCTCAGTTTTTTTTGATCGCGGCCTGATGACGTCACCGAACCGCCGACATTCTTTCATGCATCGTCTTGCATGATGTCTGACAACTCGCCTATGCATCACCGCCCTGCGACCCGCCCATCCGGCCCGGCGCCAAGTCCGCCAGGTTTGTAAAGCGGAGAATTGCAACCGTTGCGGGAGGAAGCGATGCCGGCGAGGCCGATGACATTTCGGCGCACCGGCGCCTCCCGGCTTTCGCCCCGGGCAAGTCCGCCCGGCGGCAGGACCGATGGAGGAAGCAAGTCCATGAATGCCCTGTTGTCCCGCAGAACCCTGGCGCTGGCCGCCCTCCTGGGCGCCGCCGCGTGGCCGGCACAGGCCCAGCAGCGCGCCTATCCCACCCAGCCGATCCGCGTCATCGTGCCCTTCTCCGCCGGCACCTCGGACACCGTGGCGCGGCTGGTGACACAGCCCATGGGCCTGGCGCTCGGCCAGCCCTTCGTGGTGGAGAGCCGGCCGGGCGCCGGCGGCAATATCGGCAGCGAGGCCTGCGCGCGCGCCCCCGCCGATGGCTACACCATCTGCCTCGGCACGATCAGCAGCCACGCCATCAACCCCGCCACCTATGCGAAGATGCCGTATGACAACCTGAAGGACTTCGCGCCGATCACCCAGCTCGCCGCGCAGCCGAACGCCCTCGCCGTCCGCATGGACCTGCCGGCGAAGACGGTGGCCGAGCTGATCGAGATGATGAAGAAGAAGCCCGGCGACTTGAACTACGGCTCCTCCGGTGTCGGCACCTCGGTGCATCTCGCCGGCGCGCTCTTCGCGCAGATGACCGGCACCGAGGCCGAACACGTGCCCTATCGCGGCAGCGGGCAGATCGTGACGGCGCTGCTCGGCGGCGAGCTGCCAATGGCCTTCGACAACTTCTCCTCCGTCTGGCCCTTCGCACGGGACCAGAAATTGCGCATCCTCGGCGTCACCTCGCTCCAGCGCAGCCCGGCCGCGCCGGACATCCCGGCCATCGCCGAAACCCTGCCCGGCTTCGAAAGCCTGTCCTGGCACGGCCTCTTCGCGCCGGCCGGCACGCCGCCCGAGATCGTCGCGCGGCTGCAGCAGGAGGCCAAGGCGGCCCTGGCCACGCCGACGGTCGCGGCACGCTTCCAGGAACTCGGCATCACGCCGGTCGGCAGCGATCCCGAGATCTTCGGAAAGTTCGTCGCCAGCGAGACCCAGCGCTGGGGTGCGGTGGCGCGCAAGGCGCAGATCCGCATCGACTGAGCCAGGCGGCGTTGCGGCGGGGTTGCATCCTCGCCGCGACGCGGCTAGCCGTTGGGCACGGGCGTGGCGTCGCCGCCCCGCTTCCGGATGGGCAACACCTTCCTTCGGTCCTGCCGCGACCATCCGGCAAAGATCCAGGGAGGAGCCCCGATGCCGCGCATCCGCGCTGCCATCCTTTCGGGCCTGCTGCTGAGTATCCTTGGCGTGACAGGCCCCGCGCACCGCGCCGCCGCCGCGGAGATCACCATCGCCTGCGGCGCGCTCGGCCAGGAACTGGAATTGTGCCGCGACGGCGCCGAGGCCTGGGCGAAGCGCACCGGCCACACGCTGAAGATCGTCTCGGTGCCGAATTCCGCGAGCGAGAGGCTGGCGCTCTACCAGATGATGCTCGCGGGGGGCGCCTCGCAGATCGACGTCTATCAGATCGATGTCGTCTGGCCCGGCATCCTCGCCAACCACTTCATCGATCTGAAGCCCTACAGCGGGGGGGCAGAGAAGAACCACTTCCCCGCCATTGTCGAGAACAACACCGTGGACGGCCGGCTGATCGCCATGCCGCTCTACACGGACGCCGGCGTCCTCTACTACCGCAAGGATCTGCTGGAGAAGCACGGCCGCCCGGTTCCCGCCACCTGGCAGGAGATGACCGAAACGGCGCGACTGATCCAGCGCGCCGAGCGCGCCGGGGGAGAGGCCGGGCTCTGGGGCTATGTCTTCCAGGGCCGCGCCTATGAGGGGCTGACGGTGAACGGGCTGGAATGGATCGCCAGCTCCGGCGGCGGCACCATCGTCGACGCGGAAGGCCGCATCACCATCGACAATCCGCGCGCCGCCGAAGCACTCGCGCTCGCCGCGAGCTGGATCGGCGACATCACGCCGGAAGGCGCGCTGACCTACACCGAGGAGGAGGCGCGCGGCGTGTTCCAGTCCGGCCACGCCGTGTTCATGCGCAACTGGCCCTATGCCTGGGCCCTGGCCCAGGGCGAGGACAGCCCCGTGCGCGGCCGGACCGGCATCGCCGCCCTGCCGCATGGCGAGGGGGGTGGGCCCGTCGGCATCCTCGGCGGCTGGAATCTCGCCGTCTCGCGCTATTCGCGGCATCCGGACGAGGCCGCGGACCTCGTCATGTCACTGGCCGGGCCGGAGGAGCAGAAGCGCCGCGCCATCGTCGCCGCCTACAACCCGACCCTCCCCGCGCTCTACGAGGATGCCGAGATCCTGGCGGCCAATCCCTTCTTCCGGACGCTTCACGCGACCTTCAGCCAGTCCGCCGCGCGGCCCTCCCGCGTCACCGGCACCAAGTACAACCGGGTGTCCCACACCTTCTGGACACGCGCGCATGAGGCGCTCTCGGGCCGGATGACGGCCGCGGCCGCCGTGGCGGCGATGCGGCATGACCTGCGGCGCCTGAGCCGGCGGGGCTGGTGATGACGCGGCACGACGATGCCCTGGGCCTGGCGCGCATCCGCATCCGCGCCGCTTGGATGTTCCTGGCGCCGACCCTGATCGTGCTGGCGGCGGTGGCCGGCTGGCCGCTGCTCCGCACCATCTGGTTCAGCTTCACCGATGCCGAGCTTGGCAACCTGTCCGGCTACCGCTTCATCGGCTTCGCCAACTACCTGGAGCGCTACGAGGGGGAATGGCTGGGCCTGCTCGCCGATCCGGCCTGGTGGGGCGCCGTGCGGCGGACCATCTGGTTCGCCCTCGTCTCCGTCTCGCTGGAGGCCGTGCTGGGCATGATCGTCGCGCTGGCGCTCAACGCCCGCTTCCCCCTGCGCGGCCTGGTGCGCGCCGCCATCCTGATCCCCTGGGCCATCCCGACCATCGTCTCCGCCCGGATGTGGGCCTGGATGCTGAACGACCAGTTCGGCGTCATCAACCACGCCCTGCTGGCCCTCGGCCTGATCGACGCGCCCGTGGCCTGGCTGGCCGATCCCGACCTCGCCCTCTGGGCCGTGGTCATCGTCGATGTCTGGAAAACCACGCCCTTCGTGGCGCTGCTGATCCTGGCCGCGCTGCAGATGCTGCCCGGCGACTGCTACGAGGCGGCGCGCGTCGACGGCATCCATCCGGTGCGCGTCTTCTTCCGCGTCACGCTGCCGCTGATCCGGCCGGCGCTGGTCGTCGCGCTGATCTTTCGCGCCCTCGACGCGCTGCGCGTCTTCGACCTGGTCTATGTGCTGACCTCGGGTTCCGCCGGCACCATGTCCATGTCGGTCTATGCGCGGCAGCAGCTGGTCGACTTCCAGGATGTCGGCTACGGCTCCGCCGCCTCCACCCTCCTGTTCCTAGTCATCGCCCTCCTGACGCTGTCGGTGGTGGTGCTCGGGCGGCTTCGGCTGGATGGGGAGGCGGGCCGATGAACGCCGCCCGCCTCGCCGGCCGGCTGGCCTTCGCCCTGCTGCTGCTGGCCATCATCCTCTTCGCGCTGTTCCCCTTCTACCACGCGCTGGTCACCTCCTTCCGCTCGGGCAGCGAGCTCTTCATCCCCGGCCTGTTTCCGGCCGCGCTCGACCCCCGCAACTACGCGCTGGTCTTCACCCAGCAGAATTTCGGCCGCACGGTGCTGAACTCGGTGCTGGTGGCGGTGGCCGTTGTCGGCTTCTCCATGCTGCTCGCCGTGGCCGCGGCCTATGCGCTGGGCCGCGTGCGCTTCCGCGGGCGCGGCGCGCTGATGCTCACCATCCTCGGCGTCTCGATGTTCCCGCAGGTCGCCGTGCTGTCCGGCATGTTCGAGCTGATCCGCGCCCTCGGCCTGTACGACACGCTTCCGGGTCTGATGCTGGCCAATCTCGTCCTCACCCTGCCCTTCACCGTCTGGGTGCTCACCACCTTCATGCGCGAACTGCCGAAGGAGCTGGAAGAAGCGGCCTATGCCGACGGCGCCTCGCCGCTCACCGTGGTGCGCCGGGTCTTCCTGCCGCTGCTCTGGCCCGCCATGGTGCCGACGGCCCTGCTGGCCTTCATCGTCTCCTGGAACGAGTTCCTCTTCGCCTTCACCTTCACCCTCTCGGCGGAGACGCGCACGGTGCCCGTCGCCATCGCCCTGCTCAGCGGCGGCAGCCGCCAGGAACTGCCCTGGGGGCTGGTGATGGCCGCCTCCGTCATCGTCACCCTGCCGATCGTCGCGCTGGTGCTCGCCTTCCAGCGCAAGATCGTCTCGGGCCTCACCGCCGGCGCGGTGAAGGGCTGACACCAAGGATCGGGAATCATCACATGGCCGGAGTGTCCCTGCGCCGGGTCCGCAAGAGCTTCGATGGCCAGACGGTCATCCGCGACATCGACCTCGACATCGCCGACGGGGAGTTCTGCGTCTTCGTCGGCCCCTCGGGCTGCGGCAAGTCGACCCTGCTGCGGCTGGTCGCCGGGCTGGAGACGGTGAGCGGCGGCGCCGTCCTGATCGGTGACGAGGACGTGACCGCGGCGCCGCCGCGCGCGCGCGGCATCGCCATGGTCTTCCAGTCCTACGCGCTCTATCCGCACATGACCGTGCGCGAGAATATCGCCTTCGGCCTGGAGACGCGCCGCGCGCGCAAGGCGGAGATCGCCGCGCGGGTCGAGGCGGTGGCGAAGCGGCTGGAGCTGGAAGGGCTGCTGGAGCGCCTGCCGAAGCAGCTTTCCGGCGGGCAGCGCCAGCGCGTCGCCATCGGCCGGGCCATCGTGCGCGAGCCGCGCGTCTTCCTCTTCGACGAGCCGCTCTCCAATCTCGATGCCTCGCTGCGGGTGCAGATGCGGATCGAGATCGCCAGGCTGCATCAGTCGCTGCGAACGACGATGATCTACGTCACCCACGATCAGGTCGAGGCGATGACGCTGGCCGACAAGATCGTCGTGCTGAACGCGGGCCGCGTCGAGCAGGCCGGCGCGCCCACGGAGCTTTATCGCCATCCCCGCAACCTCTTCGTCGCCGGCTTCATCGGCAGCCGGCGGATGAACTTCCTGCCCGTCCGGGCCGAGGGGATGCGGAACGGCGCGGTGGAGGTCCTCCTGCCGGGCGGCGGCCGCCTCGCCGTGCCGGTCGCCGGAGAGGGTGCCCGGGCCGGAGAGGCGCTGACCCTCGGCATCCGGCCGGAGCATCTGCGCCTGGCCGGCGGCGCGCCGGATCTCTCCGGTCCGGTCGAGGTGGTGGAGGAGCTGGGCGACGAGCAGCTTGCCTATCTGCGCCTGCCGGATGGCGGCCTGATCACGGCGCGGCTCGAATCCGGCACGGCGCCGTGCGAGGGCGAGACGGGCGCGCTCGAACTTCCGCCTGCCGAATGCCACCTCTTCCGTGCGGATGGCGGCGCCCTCGGCCGCCCCTGAGCGCGAGGGCTGGACGCCCTCTCCGCTCTGACCGATCCTGCCTCTCCGCGCCGCAACGACGGCGCGGCACGGGAGAGACGGATCATGACCCAACGCCGCGCGCTGCTGCGCGCCAGCCTCGCCGCGCCCCTGGCCCTCGCCTGCCCCGCCCTGGTCCGCCCCGGCCTGGCCCAGGTCGGCTGGCCGCAGCGGCCCATCCGCCTGATTGTCCCCTTCCCGCCCGGCGGTTCGACCGATGTCATCAGCCGCCTCTACGCCGAGCGCATGGGCGCCTTGCTCGGGCAGCCGGTGGTGGTGGAGAACCGACCGGGCGCGAGCGGCAATCTGGGCATCGACGCCGTGGCCAAGGCCGCGCCGGACGGACACACCCTCGGCGCCGCCACGGTGAGCATCCTCGCCATCAACCAGTATCTGTTCGGCAGCATGCCCTTCGATACGGAGAAGGACGTGATGCCGGTCGGCCTCGCCTGGGAGACGCCGAATGTCGCCGTCGTCGCGCCGCAGCACAATCCGGCACAGACGCTCGGCGAGTTCCTCGACTGGGCCAGGAGGAAGCCCGAGGGCATCACCTACGGTTCGACCGGGATCGGGCAGACCACGCATCTCTCCAGCAGCATGCTGTTCAGCCGCACCGGGATGAAGGCGACGCATGTCCCCTATCGCGGCGCGGCGCAGACGGTGCCGGCGCTGCTGGCGGGGGATGTCGATATCGTGCTGGACAACCTCGCCTCGCAGATCGCGCTGATCCAGGAGGGCCGGATGCGCGGGCTGGCGGTCACCAGTGCCGGGCGCTGGCCCACCCTGCCCCAGGTGCCCACCATCAGCGAGGCCGGGGTGCCCGGCTTCGTCATCAGCGTCTGGGGCGCCTTCGTCGCCCCGGCCGCCACGCCGGCACCCATCGTGGAGCGGATCAACGCGGCGATGCGGCAGGTGGGCGGGGACGAGGCGATGCAGCGGCGGCTGCTCCAGGGCGGCGCCCTGGCGCTGTCCGGCACCGCGGAGGAGGCCGCGGCCCGCGTCGCGCGGGAACGGCCGATGTGGCGGCAGGTCGTCCAGGAGTCCGGCGCCCGCGCCGACTGAGGCGGGCGGCGGATGCCCCGCCGGCCCGGGGCCGGCGGGGCGCCCGGGGCGCCCGCGGCCTGGGGCCATCATGCCCTGCGGCCGGGCTTCGCC
>NZ_JBSXMU010000025.1:0-44354 GCF_054073225.1 Teichococcus aerofrigidensis | reverse complement strand
GGCGCACCCCCCCCGGGGGGGGGGGGGCGGGTCTGGCCACGTGGCGCGCCGCCTCCTGCCAGAAGCCCGCGCGTAGCGCCTTCTTGTCGATCTTGCCGATCGGCGTGGTGGGCAGGGCGTCGATCAGCACCACGGACTTGGGCGCCTGCACCGGGCCCTTCAGGGCGCGCACATGCTCGGCCAGCGCCGCCTCGTCCGGACGCCGGCCATCGCGCGGCACCACGAAGGCCTGCACCCGCTCGCCCCAGCGCGCATCCGGCACGCCGATCACCGCCGCCGCCGCCACGTCCGGGTGGGTCGCCAGCGCATCCTCCACCTCGCGCGGATAGACGTTGAAGCCGCCGGAGATGATCATGTCCTTGCGCCGGTCGACGATGTGCAGGTACCCGCCCTCGTCCTCGCGCGCGATATCGCCGGTGTGCAGCCAGCCGCCGCGCAGGGCCTCCTCCGTCTCCGTCGGCCGCTTCCAGTAGCCGCGCATGACCAGCCGGCCGCGCACGCAGATCTCGCCCGGCTCGCCGCGCGGCACGGGCGTGCCGTCCTCCGCCAGCAGCCGCACATCGACGCCGGCCATCGGCTCGCCGCAGGAGGAGAGCAGCGCCGGCCGCGCCGGATCATGATCCGCCCGGCGCAGCAGGCAGACGGTGTTGGGCGCCTCCGTCTGGCCGTAGAGCTGCATGAACACGGGGCCGATCCGCTCCATCGCCTCCAGCAGCGTGGCGGGGGCGATGGGCGCCGCGCCGTAGATGAAGGTCTCCAGCCCGCGCGTGCGGGCGCGCGAGAGTCTGGGCTCGGCCAGCAGGGCGCGGATCATGGTGGGCACGCCGAAGCCGCAGTTGATGCCCTGCTCCCCGATGCGGCGGAGATAGGGTTCCGGCTCGAAGCCGCCCAGTACGTGCACGGTGCCGCCGCGCAGCAGCACCGGGATCACCAGCGAGCCCGCCGCGTGACTCAGCGGCGTCGCCAGCAGCATGCGCGGCACGGCGGGCCAGTCGTATTCGGCCAGCATCATCGTCGCGCATTGCACCAGGGCGCGGTGCGGCAGCATCACGCCCTTGGGCTGACCCGTGGTGCCGCCGGTATAGCTGAGCTGGCCGAGATCCTCGTCGTCGCCGACAGGGTCGAGATCATCGCCCGATTCTTCCGCCGCCGCCGCCTGCAGGTCGCGCCGCCGCCCCTCGCCGCCGCCGAGCGACAGCACCAGCGGGCATCCCGCCGCCTCCGCCGCCGCATGGGCGCGCTCCGCCTCCGCCGGGTCGTGCACCAGCAGGCGGATCTCGGCGTCGCGCAGGATATGGGCGAGGTCGGCCGGGCCGGCGAGGCGGTTCAGTGCCGTGTAGCGGCAGCCGATGAGCTGCGCGGCGGTACGGACCATGAACACCTCCGGCCGGTTGGCCATCAGGGCCGAGACGCCGTCCCCCCGCCGCAGCCCAAAGCGCAGCAGGGCGCGGGCCATGGCGCTGATGCCGTCCGCCACGTGCCGGCGCGACCAGACCTGCCCATCCTGCGCGAAGGCCGGCCGTTCCGGATGGCGCCGCAGGCCCAGCAGGGCGAGATGGGCGATGGTGACACCGGCCTGCGCCGTCGCGCCGCTCATTCGGGCTGGATCCCGGCGGCCTGGATCAGCCGCTGGTTCAGCGCGGCCTCGCGGGTCAGGCGGGTCATCAGCGCCTCCGGCCCCGGCGCGGCGGGCACCAGGCCGAGGCTGTCCAGCCGCGCGCGGGCCTCGGGCGCGGCGAAGGCCTCCACCGCCGCCTTCTCCAGGCTGGAGCGGATGCCGGGCGGCGTGCCCGCCGGCGCCGAGAGGGTGAACCAGCCGCTGCTGACGAAATCCTTCTGCCCCAGCTCCTCGAGGGTCGGCACCTCCGGCAGAACGGGGTTGCGCTGCGGCGAGGGGATGGCCAGCGCCCGCAGCCGGCCTGCCTCGACATGCGGCCGCGCCGGGGCGAAGGTGGAGAACATCAGATCGGCCCGGCCGGCGATGGTGTCGGTCAGCGCGGGCGGCGAGCCGCTGTAGGGCACGTGCAGCAACTCCGTGCCGGTGCGCGCCATCAGATCCACCATCATCAGATGCGCCGTGGTGCCCACGCCCCAGGTCGCGAAGGACAGCCGCCCCGGCCGCTGCCGCGCCGCCGCCAGCAGCTCCTCCAGGCTGGACCAGCGGGGATTGGCCACCAGCAGGAAGAGCGTGTCCGAGATCATCGTGATGTGGGCGAAGTCCTTCACCGCGTCGAAGCCCGGATCGCGCAGGGCGTAGGGCGCGGTCGTGAAGGTGACCACCGTGCCCATCAGCAGCGTATAGCCGTCCGGCCTGGCCCGCGCCGCCAGACGCGCGGCGAGGGTGGTGGAGGCGCCGGGCCTGTGGTCGAGCACGAAATTGCCGCCGAGCCGCCGGTGCAGGCCCTGCGTGAGCACCTGCCCCAGCACATCCGGCGCGCCGCCGGGCGCATAGGGCACCAGGATGCTGACCGGCTGGGTGCCGGGATAGTCGGCCGCCGCCCTGGCCGGGCGCGGCAGGGCGGGCGCCGCCAGCGCGCCGGCGAGGCCGGCCAGCAGGGGCCGCCGTCCAAGATTTGAAAGGGTCATCGTCCTTGTTCGCTCCCGCCAGTCCCTGTCCGAGCCCTCTTCGGGGCCGCCGCGGGGGGAGCCTGCGATAGGCTCGGCCCTGGTGTCAATTTCGCTGTGCGATCCGGAAAGATTGCTGGGCGGACATTGACGGCTTCCCCCCGGATGCTCCAGGCTGGCCGCAAGCGGCAGGACAGCCGCGCGACGTCCATGAGGCAGGGGAGTGGTCCGAGGATGGCGCATCTGGCGCGATGGGCCGGGCAGCAGCCCGAGAAGGTGGCGGCATACTTCCCGGATGACGGCACCGCCCTGAGCTTCGCCGAGCTGGACCAGCGGTCCAACCGCATCGCGCAATGGCTGATCGGCCTCGGCCTGCGGCCGGGGGACGGCATCGCCCTGCTGCTGGAGAACGGCCCCGCCTTCCTGGAACTGGCCTATGCCGCGCGCCGCGCCGGCCTCTACTACACCCCGCTCAGCACCCATCTCCGCGTGCCGGAAGTGGCCTACATGCTGGCGGACAGCGACGCGAAGCTGCTCATCACCAGCCCGGCCATGGCGGAGCTGGCGCAGGCGCTGCAGTCGGAGGGCGCCCTGGGCGAGCGGCTGCGCTACGCGACCGGCACGGGGCTGGCGGGCTATGAAAGCCTGGAGGCGGCGCTCCTGGCCTATCCCGGCCCGGCGGCGCTGCCGGAGCGCCCCGTGGGGCGGGAGTTCCTCTATTCCTCGGGCACCACCGGCCTGCCCAAGGGCATCCGCCGCGACCTGCTGCCGCCGGAGCGGCGCGAGGCGCCCGACTGGACGCCCGGCTGGCTCGCCAGCTACGGCTTCGACCGCGACACCGTCTACCTCTCCCCCGCGCCGCTCTATCACGCGGCGCCGCATCGCTACACCACGCGCGCCATCGACCTCGGCGGCACCGCCGTGGTGATGCGGAAGTTCGATGCCGGGAAGGCCCTGGCACTGATCGAGCGGCACCGCGTCACCCATAGCCAGTGGGTGCCGACCATGTTCATCCGCCTGCTGGCCCTGCCGGAGGAGGTGCGGAACCGCCACGATCTCTCGAGCCATCGCGTCGCCATCCATGCCGCCGCGCCCTGCCCGCGCGATGTGAAGCAGGCGATGATCGCGTGGTGGGGCCCGATCCTGGTCGAGTACTACGCGGGCTCGGAGGGCATCGGCGGCACCGTCATCGACAGCCGGGACTGGCTGGCGCATCCGGGCTCGGTCGGGCGGCCGCTGGAATGCCGCCTGCACATCCTGGACGAGGCGGGGCGGGAATTGCCGCCCGGCGAGGTGGGTGGCATCTGGTTCTCGCCGCTCACCCCCGGCGCCCCGCGCTTCCGCTACCACAACGCGCCGGAGAAGACCGCCGCGGCCTATGACGCGGAGGGGCGGGGCACCTATGGCGATGTGGGCTCCGTCGACGAGGAGGGCTTCCTCTATCTCAGCGACCGGCGGGCCGATCTCGTCCTCTCCGGCGGCGTGAACATCTATCCCTGGGAGATCGAGCAGGTGCTGGTGCAGCATCCGGCGGTGGCCGAGGCGGCGGTGATCGGCGTGCCGCATGCGGAGTTCGGCGAGACGGTGCGCGCCATCATCCGCGCGGCTGACGGCGTGGAGGCCGGGCCGGCCCTGGAGGAACGGATCATCGCCTTCTGCCGCGACCGGCTGGCCGGCCCGAAATGCCCGCGCCAAGTGGACTTCGTCGAGGAGTTGCCGCGCAGCGAGACCGGCAAGCTGCTGCGCCGCATCCTGAAGGAGCGCTACCGCGCCGCGCCCTGAACCCATACCGAGGAGACGACACCGCATGAGCCTGCCAGCGGGCCGCCCGCGCCCCGAACCGACACCCGAGACGCAGCACTTCTGGGAGGGCGCGCGCGCCGGCGAGCTGCGCCTGCAACGTTGCACCGCCTGCGAGAAGGTCTATTTCCCGCCGCGCCCCTTCTGCCCCGGCTGCGGCTCGCGCGAGGTCGCGGTCTTCGCCGCCAGCGGCCGCGCCACCCTGCACAGCTATGTCATCCATCACCGCAAGGTGCCGGGCTTCGAGCCGCCCTATGCCATCGCCGTGGTCGAGCTGGAGGAAGGGCCGCGCATGATGACCAATATCGTCGACTGCCCGCAGACGCCCGAGGCGCTGCAGCTCGACATGGAACTAGAGGTGGCCTTCACCCCGATGGACGACGAGATCAGCCTGCCGCTGTTCCGCCCGGCCCAGGGGTCAGACAGGGGAGAGCGGGCATGAGCATCGCCCCGGGCTCCATCGCCATCGTCGGCGCGGCGGAAAGCACCCGCATCGGCGCCGTGCCCGAGATGTCGCAGATCATGCTGCACGCCGATGCGGCGCTGAACGCCCTGGCCGATGCCGGGCTGAAGCCCGCCGACATCGACGGCGTGGCCTGCACCGGCGCGATGATGACGCAACAGATCGCGCACTACCTCGGCATCACGCCGAAATGGGTGGACGGCACCAGCGTCGGCGGCTGCTCCTTCATGCTGCATGTCCGCCACGCCGCCGCCGCCATCGCCGCCGGCTATTGCCGGACGGTGCTGATCACCCATGGCGAGAGCGGCAAGTCGCGCATCAACGCCACGCCGCGCCCGCCGGAGCCGCAGAGCCTGAACGGCCAGTTCGAGGCGCCCTATGGTCCCTTCGGCCCGCCGACGCTCTTCCCCATTCCCGTGCTGCGCTACATGAAGACCTATGGCGTGACGCATGAGCAGCTCGCCATGGTCGCGGTCGTGCAGCGGGAATGGGCGGGGCGGAATCCGCGCGCGGCGCAGCGCGAGCCGATCACCGTGGATGACGTGCTGAACAGCCGCATGATCGCCTATCCCTTCCGGCTGCTGCAATGCTGCCTGGTGACGGATGGCGGCGGCGCGCTGATCCTGACCTCGGCCGACCGCGCGCGCGATTTCCCCCAGCCGCCGGCCTATCTCCTCGGCACGGGCGAGAGCGTCGAGACCAACATGATCAGCCAGATGGAGGACTTCACCTCCTCTCGCGCCTTCCGCGTCGCCGGGCCGACCGCCTTCCAGGCCGCCGGCATCCGCCACGCCGATGTCGATCACCTGATGATCTACGACGCCTTCGCCCATCTGCCGCTCTACGGGCTGGAGGATCTGGGCTTCGTCGGGCGAGGGGAGGCGGGGGCCTTCATCGAGGCCCGCCACACCGCGCCCGGCGGCAGGCTGCCCATGAACACCAATGGCGGCGGCCTCTCCTACACCCATACCGGCATGTACGGCATGTTCGCCCTGCAGGAGAGCGTGCGGCAGGTGCGCGGGCAGGCGCCGGCCCAGGTGCCGGACGTGAAGGTCTCCGTCTGTCACGGGGTGGGGGGCATGTTCTCGGCCAGCGGCACCGTGATCCTGGGGCGGGAGCGGCCCTGAGGATGGCGGGCGGCCAGGCGGCGATCGAGGCGGCCATCACGGGCCGCCGCAGCATCCGCGGCTTCCTGCCGCGCCCGGTGCCGACGGAGGTCCTGCGGCGCATCCTGGCGGTGGCCAGCCGGGCGCCGAGCGGCAGCAACATCCAGCCCTGGAAGCTGCACGCCGTGACCGGCGCCGCCCTGGCGCGGCTGACCGCGGCCATGGGCGCCGCCCATGCGGCGGGCGAGGCGAGCCGCCGGGAATATGAATACTACCCGGTCACCTGGCGCTCGCCCTACCTCGAGCGGCGCCGCAAGCTCGGCTGGCAACTCTATGAACTGACAGGGGTGAAGCGCGGCGATCACGAAGCCGGCGCGCGGCAGGTCGGGCGCAACTTCAGCTTCTTCGGCGCGCCGGTGGGGCTGGTCTTCACCATCGATGCCGATATGGAGCAGGGCAGCTGGCTCGACTACGGCATGTTCCTGCAGAACATCATGATCGCCGCCCGGGCGCACGGGCTGGAGACCTGCCCGCAGGCCGCCATCGCCAACTACCCGGACATCCTGCGGCGGGAGCTCGGCATCCCGGAGAGCGAGATCGTCGTCTGCGGCATGGCGCTGGGCTTCGAGGACCCGGCGGAACCGGCCAACCGGCTGCGCTCGGAGCGCGAGCCGGTGGACGGCTTCGTGACCTTCCACGATCGCTGAAAGGCGGGAGGGGAAGGCCTCTTCCCCTCCGCCCGCCGGCGCGCGGGCTCAGAAGGCGACCTTGTCGCCGCCCTTCAGCGCCAGGATCTCGCGCGCCTCGTCCGGCGAGGCCACCTCCAGTCCCAGCCCCTCGATGATCTGCCGGGCCAGCCGCACCTGTTCGGCATTGCTCTCGGCGAGGCGCCCCGGTCCGCCCCAGAGGCTGTCCTCCAGCCCGACGCGGACATTGCCCCCCATGGCCGCCGCCATGGCCGCGATCGGGAGCTGGTTCCGCCCGGCGCCGAGCACCGACCACTTGTAGTTGTCGCCGAACAGGCGGTCGGCCGTGCGCTTCATGTGCAGCACGTCCTCCTCATGCGCGCCGATGCCGCCCTGCAGGCCGAAGACGGTCTGGATGAACAGCGGACCGGTGACGATGCCCTGGTCGAAGAAGTATTTCAGGTTATAGAGATGCGCGGTGTCGTAGCATTCGAACTCGAAGCGCGTGCCGTTCTCGCGGCAGGTCGTCAGGATGTACTCGATGTCGGCGAAGCTGTTGCGGAAGATGATGCCCTTGTCGGAGAGGTAGTCCTTCTCCCATTGGTGCTTGAACTCCTTGAACCGGTTCAGCATCCCGAAGAGGCCGAAGTTCATGCTGCCCATGTTGAGGCTGGCGACCTCCGGCTTGTGCGTGGCGGCCGGGCGCACGCGCTCCTCGATGGTCATGGTCGGCGCGCCGCCGGTGGTGATGTTCACCACCGCGTCGGTGCGTTGCTTGATCACCTTGAGGAAGGGGGTGAAGCCTTCCGGCGTCTGGTCCGGCCGGCCATCCTCGGGGTTGCGCGCATGCAGGTGCACGATGGCCGCGCCCGCCTCGGCGGCCCCGATGGCGGCATCGGCGATCTGCTCGGCGGTGACCGGCAGGTGCGGCGACATGCTCGGGGTGTGGATGGCGCCCGTCACGGCGCAGGTGATGATGACTTTCCGCTTCGTCGCCATGGATCAGTTCTCCTCCTGGGTCCTCTTGTGCGCGCGCAGCGCGGCCAGCCGCTGGTCGCGCCAGCGCATCTTCGCCGGCAGGTCGCCCTCGGCCGGCCAGTGCGACAGGATGCGCGCCGTCGCCTCCTCGCCATAGACCTCGGGCCCCGCCGGCTCGGCCGCCAGCCGTTTGTAGAAGCCGGTGTAGCGGGCGCAATAGTCCGGGATGCCGCCCGGCGCGTTCAGCTCGATGGTCTCGAAGGGCCCCATGAAGGACCACCGCAGGCCGAGGCCGTCCTTCACCGTGTGGTCCAGATCCTCCGGCGTGACATAGCCCTCGGAGACCAGGCGGAAGGCCTCGGCCAGCAGCGCGCCCTGCAGGCGGTTGAGGATGAAGCCCTCCACCTCCTTCAGCACCGTGATGGGCACCTGGCCGATCCCGGCATAGATGGCGCGGGCCCGCAGGAGGATCTCGGGGGCGGTCCATTCGGCGCCGGACAGTTCCACCAGCGGGATCAGGTGCGGCGGATTGACCGGATGGCCGATCAGGCAGCGCGACCGCCCCGCCAGCCCGGCGGCGAAGAGCGAGACGCGGATCGCCGAGGAGGAGGAGGCCAGGATGGCCTCGGGCGGCGCCAGCCGGTCCATTTCGGCGAAGAGCCGCTGCTTGACGGCGAGGTCCTCCGGCCCGTTCTCCTGCGCGAAGCTGGCCCCCTCCAGCGCCGCCGCGAGATCCGGGCTGGCCGTGATGCGCGCGGCGGCGCCGGCCGGATCGTCACAGAGGCCCTGCGCGGCGAGGTCCCGGAGGCCTTCCGCGCAAAGGCCGAGGGCGCTCCCGGCCACGCCCGGCGCCGGATCGTGCAGGGCGACGCGCCAGCCGGCGCGGGCGAAGATCATCGCCCAGGCGCGGCCGATCAGGCCGGCGCCGATGATGGCGACCTTGCGGGTCTCGGATGTCATGCGGTGATCCTTGAGGGGCGCATCAGAGCCAGAGGACCTTGCGCCGCAGGTCCAGATCGTCCCGCAGCAGGCGGGATTCGCCGCGCCAGGTCACCGCGCCGCGCTCCAGCGCCACGGTGCTGTCCGACAGCGCCAGGGCGAGGTCGAGGTTGTGGTCGACGATGAGGATGGAGATGTCCTTGCGCAGCCTGTCGAAGGCTTCGAACAGCTCCTCCGTGACGGCGGGGGAGAGTCCCTCGAAGGGCTCGTCGAGCAGCAGCAGGCGCGTGTCGCCGGACAGAGCGCGCGCGACCGCGACCATCTGCTGCTCGCCGCCGGACAGGGCGTCGGCCGGGGTGCGCCAGCGTTGCCTGAGGCGCGGGAAGGCTTCCAGCACCCGCTCCTCCGACCAGTGCTCGCCGGCGCCGGTCAGCCGCTTCAGCCGGCCGAGCGCCAGGTTCTCGGCCACCGACATGCCGGCGAACAGGCCGCGCCCCTGGGGCACGAAGCCGATGCCGCGCCGGGCGATGCGGTCGGCCGGCAGGCCCGCGATCTCCTCGCCGGCCAGGGTCATGCTGCCGCTGGCGGGCCGGGCGATGCCCATGATGCTCTTCAGCAGGGTGGACTTGCCGGCGCCGTTGCGGCCGAGGAGCGCCAGGATCTCGCCCTGCTTCACGGCGAGGTCCACGCCCTGCAGGATGTGGCTCTTGCCATAGAAGGTGTTGATGCCCTCGAGCCGCAGCAGATCCTCGGGCCGCGCCGAGGAGGTGCGCGGCCGCGCCGCGATGGCGCTGGTGCCGGAGCCGAGATAGACCGCCTGCACCCGCTGATCGGTGCGGGCATCCTCGACCGTGCCGTCCACCAGCACCTCGCCGTCGTTCATCACCGTCACGCGGTCGGCCAGGGCGAAGACGCGGTCGATGTCGTGCTCGACCAGCAGCACCGGGATATCGGCCGAGATGCGCTTGATCAGCTCGCCGACGCGGGCGCGCTCGGCGGTGGCCAGGCCGGCCAGCGGCTCGTCGAGCAGCAGCAGGCGCGGGCGGGTGGCGACGGCCACCGCCATGTCCACCAGCCGCTGCCCGCCATAGGAGAGGGCGCCGGCCTCGGCCTTCTCGATGCCGGCCAGGCCCATCCAGCGCAGCAGCGTCGCCGTGTCGTCGTTCATGTCGTCGTATTCGCGGGCATCGTGCCAGAGGCCGAAGCGGGCCGCGTGCCGCGCCTGGATGGCGAGGCGGAGATTCTCCTCGATGCTGAGGCCGGGGAAGAGGTTGGTGATCTGGAAGGAGCGGCCGATGCCGGCGCGGGTGATGCGCTGCGGCTCGAAGCCGGTGATGTCGCGCTGGTCCAGCATCACCCGGCCCTTGTCGGGCGGGAACATGCCGGAGATCAGGTTGAAGGCGGTGGTCTTGCCGGCGCCGTTCGGGCCGATCAGGGCATGCAGCGTGCGGTCGGCCATCTCGAAGCCGACGCCGCGCACGGCGTGGATGCGGCCGAAGCTCTTCTCCAGCCCCTCGACGCGCAGCACCGGCCCCTGCGCCACGCCGGGCCGAACGAACCGGTTCGGCACGGGGGAGGGATCGACGGTGCGCCGCGCCGACATGGCCGCGTCCTCGACCTCCTTGCGGCGGAAGGGCGCGAGGAGGCGCCGGCCGACACCGACCAGCCCGTCCGGCGAGAAGACGATGAAGCCGACGAAGAGCAGGCCGAAGACCAGCAGCCAGTTCGCCGTGTAGATCGAGAGGAACTCGCGGAACAGGATGTAGAAGAGGGCGCCCAGGGCGGGCCCGAGAAAGCTGCGCATGCCGCCGATGACGACCATGGCCAGCATCTCGCCCGAGAAGGCGATGGCGATGGGCTCGGCGGAGGCGAAGCGGTGGTTGAAGGCGGCGAGCACGCCGGCCAGGCCGGTGACGCTGGCCGAGAGGGTGAAGGCCAGCAGCTTGTAGCGGTCGGTGTCATAGCCCAGGAAGCGGGCCCGCTGCTCGTTCTCGCGGATGGCGACGAGCACGGTGCCGACCGGCGCGCTGTGGAAGCGCCAGAGGAGATAGACCACGCCGAGGCCGATGGCGGCGACGGCGGTGTAGTAGAGGGCCGCGCTGTCGAGCGCGGCGTAGCGGGTGATGCCGCCGAAGCCGTTCTCGCCGCCGGTGAGCGAGGTCCAGCGGAAGGCGATGGTGAAGAGCATCGCCGTCAGCGCGAGGGTCAGCAGGGAGAAGTAGACGCCGCGGCGGCGCAGGATCAGCAGGCCGGCGAGGCAGGCCAGGGCGGCCACCACCAGCACGGCGCCGAGGCCGGGGAGCAGCATGTCGCCCGGGAAGAGGCTGCGCTGCAGGATGCCGGCCGCATAGGCGCCGATGCCGAACCAGGCGCCATGGCCGAAGGAGACCAGGCCGGTATGGCCGACCAGGATGTTCAGCCCCATGGCCGCGATGGCGAAGATCGCCACATCGGTGGCCGAGACCAGGGTCAGGCCGAGCGCCGGCAGCAGGAAGGGCAGGATGATCAGCGCCGCGAGGGCGATCAGCAGCGGGCGGATGTCGCGGGTCATGATGCTCACTCGAACTTCGCGATGCGTTCGCCGAACAGGCCGCGCGGGCGCAGCAGCAGGACGAGCAGCATGAGGAGGTAGATCGAGGCCTCGGTGGCCGGCGGGAAGGCATAGGCGGCGATGCCGCGCACCACGCCGACGATGATGGCGGCGACCACCACGCCCCAGAAGGAGCCGAGGCCGCCGATGACCACGACGACGAAGGCGAAGGTCAGCACCTCGGCGCCCATCGCCGGATGCACGCCGAGCACCGGCGCCAGCATGACGCCGGCCAGCGCCGCGAGCCCGACCGCGATCATCACCACGGCCGACATGTAGGGACGGAGCGAGATGCCGAGCGCGCCCACCATGTCGGGGTTCTGCACGCCGGCCCGCACCACGCGGCCGAAATGGGTCTTGCGCAGCAGCAGCCAGAGGCCGAGCACGCAGAGCGCCGCCACGCCCAGGATCATCAGCCGGTAGCGCGAATAGATGAAGTCGCCCACCTCCACCTGGCCGCGCAGCGCGGCCGGGATGGAGAAGGGGATCGGCGCCGCGCCGAAGACCATGCGCAGCGTCTGCTCCGCCACCATCGCCAGGCCGAAGGTGAGCAGCAGGGAGAGCACCGGGTCCGCCCGGTAGAAGCGCCGCAGGAGGAAGCGCTCGATCACTAGGCCCAGCAGCGCCACCAGCACCGGCACGGCGATGAAGGCGCCGCCGAAGCCGAGGCTCGGCGCCAGCGCCACGGTCAGATAGGCGCCGATGGCGTAGAAGGCGCCATGCGCCAGGTTGACGATGCCGCCCAGGCTGAAGATCAGCGAGAGGCCGAGGGCGATCAGCAGGTAGTAGGCGCCGATCAGCAGGCCGTTGAGGACCTGCTCCAGCAGATCGAAGAATTCCAAGGGAAGGGCTCCTGCGACGCGACGGGGAACGGCGCCGGGAGGGCCCGGCGCCTCGGCATCAGCTGGGGAAGGTGCAGCTCGCCTCGTCCGGCGTGGAGGCGATCGCCTCCAGGCTCTCGCCCGGCCCCGGGATCGGCGGCGAGGAGGTGAAGATGTCGAAGCGGTCCTTCTGCTCGGCGGGGGGCAGGGCGGAGATCGCGTACATCTCCGTCATGATCTGGTTGTCGCGCGCGCGGAAGTAGCTCTCGCGGTCCTTCAGCACATTGAACCTGGCGCCCTTCTGCAGATGCTCGACGACCTTGGCGACGTCGTTGCTCTTCAGCTCGTTCATCGACTGCGCCAGGATCTTCACGGCGTTGTAGTCGCCCCAGGCCTGGTTCTCCGGCGGCCGGCCGAAGCGGCCGCGGAAGTCGGCGGTGAACTTCTTCGCCGCCGCGTTCTCCAGCCGGTGGTGCCACATGGTCGGCCAGGTGCCGAGGAAGTTGCCCGATCCCGCGCCCCAGGCCAGCGCCGTGTCGAAGCCGAAGCCGGCCACCGGCATGGCGAGGCCGAACTCGGAATACTGCTTCAGGAAGTTGGTGATCTGCGCGCCGGCGAGGTTCGCCACCACCACATCCGGCCGCGCCCGGCGCAGCTTCAGCAGGAAGGGCGAGAAGTCCGTCAGGTCGGTCGGGATCAGGTCCTCATTGGCGATGGTGCCGCCATTCTCGCCGAGGAAGCGCTTGGCGACCTTCAGCAGGTCGTGGCCGAAGGCGTAGTCGGCGGTCAGGGCATAAGCCTTCTTGTCGCGGATCAGCCCCTTCTCCATCAGGGCGCGGCCGACCGCCTTCACGTACATCGAGTTCTGGCCCTCGATGTGGAACATGTTGCGGCGGCAGTCGGTGCTGCGGAGCGCGTCGGAATTGGCGCCGGTGTTGATGAACATGGCGCCTTCGCGCTGCACGACCTGGCCGATGGCGAGCGCCGAGGCGGAGTTGATCTCGCCCAGGATGTAGCGGATCCCGTCACGCTGGATGTAGCGCTCCGCCTTGGAATTGGCGGTCTGCGGATTGACGCTGTCCTCGAAGCTGATCTCCAGCTTGCGGCCGTTGATGCCGCCGCCGGCATTGACCTCGTCCATCGCCAGCGTCGCCGCCTGCACGGCGAACTCGCCGAGCGGCCCGAGGAAGCCGGTGCGCGGTGTCAGGTGGCCGAAGCGCAGCGTGTCGGACTGCGCCCGGGAGATGGCGGGGGCACCCAGCAGGGCGGCGGCGCCGAGCAGGGCACCGCGCCGCGTCACGCGGGGGAGTTCGGTCATTCTCTCGGTTCCTCTCCGTGGCGGAATTCTGTGATCCCGCTTCTTGACCGATCACGGATCGTGATCTGTGATCACAGCAAGGCTTGCCCATCGCCGCCGGCTTGTCCAGAGAGAATCCGTGAACCACGCCATCGCCAGCTTGCCCGTGCTCGAGCGCCGTACCCTGGCGGAGGCCGCCTATGCGCATCTGCGCGAGCTGCTGATCTCAGGCCGGGTCGCGCCCGGCGAGCGGCTGTCGCTGCGCGACCTGTCGGAGGCGCTGGGCGTCTCGGTCATGCCGGTGCGGGAGGCGGTCAGCCGGTTGATCGCCGACCGGGCGCTGGAGGTGGCGCCGAACCGCGCCGTTCAGGTGCCGCGCCTGACGCGTGGCCAGTTCCAGGAGCTGGCCCAGGTGCGGGCCGGCATCGAGGGCTGGGCGGCGGGGTTGGCGGCGGAGCGGTGCGATGCGCGCGCCCTGGAGGCGATCACGGCGGCGGAGGCGGCGGCGCGGCTGGACCGCTCGGCGCC
This sequence comes from Teichococcus aerofrigidensis, assembly GCF_054073225.1. Classification (NCBI taxonomy): domain Bacteria; kingdom Pseudomonadati; phylum Pseudomonadota; class Alphaproteobacteria; order Acetobacterales; family Roseomonadaceae; genus Roseomonas; species Teichococcus aerofrigidensis. The sequence continues at coordinate 30,581 of NZ_JBSXMU010000025.1, read as the reverse complement.
GGAGACCGGGCGGGTGGTGGCGCTGAACCGCGACTTCCACTTCGCCGTCTATGCCGCGGCAGGCCTGCCGACCCTTCTGGAGGTGATCGGCGGTCTGTGGCTCAAGGCGGGGCCGGTGATCAACCTCGACCTGCGCCACTCGCGCGACCGGCTGACCGCCGGCCATGCGGCACGCTGCCATGCCGCGGCGCTGGCGGCCATCCGGCGCGGCGATGCCGGGGCGGCACGTGCCGCCATCGCCGAGGACATCGTCCGCGCCGCGGAGTTCATCATCGACAAGGGCGGCCTACCGCCCGGCTGAAGGAGGAACGGCATCATGGATCTGGGCATCGAGGGGCTGCGCGTGCTGGTCACGGCGGGAGCGGCGGGGATCGGCCGCGCCGTCGCCGAGGCCTTCGCGGAAGAGGGCGCGAAGGTCTTCACCTGCGACCTGGACGAGGCGGGGCTGGCGACGCTGCCGGCCGGCATCGGCCATCGCCGCGCCGATGTGGCCGACCGGCGCGAGGTGGCGGCGCTGTTCGAGGCGGCGCTGGCGCAGCTCGGCGGGCTCGACGTGCTGGTGAACAACGCCGGCATCGCCGGGCCGACCGGGCGGCTGGAGGAGATCAACCCGGAGGACTGGGACCGCTGCCTGGAGGTCTGCCTGACCAGCCAGTTCAATTGCGCCCGGCTGGCCATCCCGCATCTGCGCCGCTCGGGCAATGCCAGCATCGTCAACCTCTCCTCGGCCGCCGGCCGGCATGGCTTCGCGCTGCGCGCGCCCTACGCGGCCGCCAAATGGGGCGTGATCGGGCTGACCAAGTCGCTCGCCATCGAGCTGGGCGATGACGGCATCCGGGTGAACGCCATCCTGCCGGGGCTGGTCGCCGGGGACCGGCAACGGCGCGTGCTGGAGGCCAAGGCGCAGCAGAAGGGCATCAGCTTCGCGGAGATGGAGCGGCTTGCCTTCTCCTTCACCTCCATCAAGGACTATGTCACGCCGCGACAGCTGGCGGACCAGATCCTCTTCCTGGCCAGCCCGCGCGGGCGGACCATCTCCGGCCAGGCGATCAGCATCGACGGCGATACGCGCATGCTGTCCTGAGAAGGAATTTTACATAACATATCTTATGCAGCTTGTGGCCCGCTGCCTTGGCCTGGCGCCGGCGCGTCCCCTCAGGCCGCGCCCCCTCAGGCCATGTCGGTCCAGTAGGTCCCCTCCATAGGGACCGTGGCGAAGCGCTCGTTCAGCACGGCCTGGCTGGCCGCCGGATCAAGCGCCGCCGCGGCCTGCGGATGGAACCAGCGGGCCATGGCTTCCACGGCGATGACATGGGTCGGCGAATCATTGAAGCCGTGCCACAGCGCATGCGCCCGCCCACCCTGCACCGCCGGCAGGCTGCCCAGGTTCTGGCGGCGGATGACCTCCTCCAGGCTGGCGCGCGCCGCCGCCGCCTCGACGCCCACGCCGAGGCTGACCCCGCCGCGCCCCCCGAAGGGCCCGCCCGTGGCCACATAGACATCCGGATTGCGCGCCAGCACGGCTTCGAGGTTGAGCTGCCCGGTCTCCGCCGGCAGGGTCTCGGCGCCGATGTTCCGCCCGCCGGCCGCCTGGATCAGGTCGTCGAAGACCCCGCGCCCGGGCGAGTAGCAGCAATCCGTGCCGCCCGCATGGACGTGCATGAAAACCGAGGGCCGCGACGCGGCTCCGGCGAGCACGGTCCGGACCGCCTGCATGCGGCCGCGATGGAAGGCCAGCAGCGCCTGGGCCTGGGCCTCGCGGCCGATCAGCGTGCCGAGTGTCTCGAGGCTCGGCTCCGTGTCGCGCAGCGGCGCGATGAAGAAGTCGATGACGGCGGCCGGAATGCCGGCGGTTTCCAGACTCCGCAGCAGACCCTGCGCCCCGGCCTCGCCCAGTGCCATCAGGTTGCGGCGGCTCAGCAGCACGAGGTCCGGCCGCGCCGCCAGGATCATCTCCAGCGAGGCGCCGCCCAGGTTCTGGCCGAGGTTCGGCAACTGGTCGAGCGCGGGGAAGCGCTGCCGGTACTTGGCGTATTCCCGCGCCTCGCCACGCCGCATGTCCTCGCTCCAGGCGACGACCAGGCTGGCGGGATCGGGATGCAGGAGATTGAGCACCGCCAGGTGCCGCCCCTGCCCCAGCACCACCCGGCGCGCCGGGCGCGGCAGCGCCACTTCCCGCCCCAGCAGGTCGCGGGCCCGCACCGGCGCCTCGGCCCGCGCCAGCCGGGGCGTGGCCAGAAGCGGCGATGCCAGGAGGGGGATGGCCATGCCCGCCGCGCCGCTCAGCAGCCGGCGCCGCGACAATCCCGTCCCGCCCGCGCATCCAGCCGCCATGCCCTGCCCTTCCATCATGTTCCTGCCCCGCGACCATAGCCGCGCGCCCGCGGCGCACAAGCCACGCCGCCGGTTTGACAGCCCCGCGTGGCGAGGGCGACGATGCCGGCCATTCAGATCGCCAGCGAAGACCGACGGACCCCCATGGACAATGCCCTGCTCGACGCGCTGAGGCGTCACGAAGCCGAATTCATCGCGCTGCGCCAGGACCTGCACCGCCATCCCGAACTTGGCTTCCAGGAGCATCGCACCGCCGGCATCGTCGCCGGCAGGCTGCGCGACTGGGGGTTCGAGGTGACGACCGGCCTGGCCGGCACCGGCATCGTCGGCACGCTGCGCGGCCGCCGGCCTGGGCAAGGCGCCATCGCGCTGCGGGCCGACATGGACGCCCTGCCGATCCGCGAGGCCACCGGCCTGCCCTATGCCTCGGAGCGGGACGGGGTGATGCATGCCTGCGGCCATGACGGGCACACCGCCATGCTGCTGGCGGCCGCCCGCCACCTGGCGGAGAATCCGGATTTCGGCGGCACGCTGCACGTCATCTTCCAGCCGGCCGAGGAGAATCTCGGCGGCGGCCGCGCCATGGTCGAGCAGGGTCTGTTCGACCGCTTTCCCTGCGACGCTGTCTTCGGCCTGCACAACGAGCCGGGCCTGCCGGTCGGGCATTTCGCCACGCGCGCGGGGCCGATGCTCGCCGCGATGGACAGCTGGGCGGTGGAGTTCCGGGGCACCGGCGGGCACGGCGCCATGCCGCACCGCGCGACCGACCCCACCCTGGCCCAGGCGCAGTTCCTGCTGACGCTGCAGGCCGCCATCGGGCGCAACATCCCGGCGCTGGAGGCGGCGGTGATCAGCGCCGGCTACATCTCGGCCGGCACGCCGGCGGCGCCGAACGTGATCCCCGCCAGCGTGGTGCTGGGCGGCACGGCGCGGACCTTCCGGTCAGAGGTGCGCGACATCCTGGAGCGCCGGCTGCGCGAGCTGGCCGAGGCCGCCGCCCTGGCGCAGGGCTGCACCGCGACCATCCGCTTCGAGGCCGAGTATCCGGTGCTGGTCAATTCCGCGGCGGAAGCGGCGCGCGCCGCCGATGCCGCCGCCGCCCTGGCCGGGGAGGCCGCGGTGCGGCGCGAGGCGGCGCCGATCACCGCCGCCGAGGACTTCGCCTACATGCTGCAGCGCAGGCCCGGCGCCTTCATGATGACCGGCAACGGCACCGGCCCGGATGGCGTCCTGCGCCCCGTGCACACGCCGCTCTACGACTTCAACGACGCCGCCCTGATCCATGGCGCCGCCTATTGGGTGACGCTGGCGCGGCGGGAGCTGGCCTGAGCCCTCGCCGGCCCGCTCAGGCCGCGTTGCCGGCGCGGATCGCCTCGGTGAAGGAGGCGTCCAGCAGATCGGCCGCCGCGATGCGCCGCCGCACCAGCCGGGCGCGGGTGTAGAGGTCGATGTTGCGCTGCTCGTCCGCCGCCACGCTGTCGTCGATCGGCACGACGCGGGTGCGCGCGCGGGCGAACCAGTGCTCGGCCACCGGCTGCGGAATGTTCATCAGCGCCGACCAGGACCGGGCATAGGCCGGGATATTGGCATTGGCCCAGGCCCGGGCCTGCGCCAGGCGGCGGACGAACTCGGCCAGATCGTCGCGCCGCGCCGCGATGGCGTCGTCCCGCGCCGCCTGGAAGGACAGGCCCGGCGTCAGCTGGCCGCCATGCACCACGCGCCGGCCGCCGGCCAGCACCTCCTCCTGGCTGACATAGGGCTCCCAGGTGGACCAGGCATCGACGGCGCCGCGCGCATAGGCCGCCTTGGCATCGGCCGGCAGCAGGAAGACCAGCTCCACCGCGTCGGTGCCAAGTCCGGCCTCCTCCAGCGCCGCCAGCACCAGCTGATGGCCGATGGAGCCGCGCCCCGTGGCGATCTTCCTGCCCTTCAGATCATCGAGGGAGCGGACCGGGCTGTCCTTCGGCACCACGATGGCCAGACCCTCGCGGTTCTCCCGCGTGGCGGCGATGGCCTTGGCCGGCACCCCGGCGGCGGCGCCGAAGGTGAAGGGGGCATCGCCCACCAGCCCGGTGTCGATGGCGCCGGCATTCAGCGCCTCGACCAGCGGCGCGGCGGCGGGGAACTCGCTCCAGGCGAAGCGCTCCTCGACGCCCTTCAGCACCCCCGCCGCTTCCATCACGGCGCGGGCATTGCCGCGCTGGTCGCCGACCCGCAGGGGCGTCTGCGCCCGCAGGAGGCGCGGCGCGCCCAGGCCTGTGGAAAGCCCCGCGCCCAGCGCGGCACCGGAAAGGATCAGGCTGCGGCGGCGGATCATTCGGCGGCCACGCCCTGCTGCTGGCGGGCCAGCCGCTCCGCGACCAGCCGGCGCGTGGCCGGCAGCAGGGAGCGGCCATACTCCACCGCGTCCTCCAGCGGGTCGAAGCCGCGGATCAGGAAGGTGGTCACGCCCAGCGCGTGGTATTCGAGGAAGGCTTCGGCCACCTGCTCGGGCGTGCCGACCAGGGCGGTGGTGTTGCCGCGCGCGCCGGTCTCCCGCGCGATGGCGGTGTAGAGCCGCCCCTCCGGCCGGTCGCCCAGGGCGGCCGCGGCCAGCAGGCGCTGCGAGCCGGCGTTCTGCGGCTGGCCGTCCGCCGGGCCCAGCGCCGCCGCGCCGCGCACCCGCCGCACCTCGGCCAGGATACGCTCCGCCTTGGCCCAGGCGGCCTCCTCCGTCTCGGCCAGGATCGGGCGGAAGGACAGGCTGAAGCGCACCTGCCGCCCATGCTTCGCCGCCTCGGCGCGCACCCGCGTCACGATCTCGCGCACCTGGGCCTGCGTCTCGCCCCAGAGCGCATAGACATCGGCATGCCGGCCGGCGACGCGCAGCGCCGCTTCCGAGGCACCGCCGAAATAGACCGGGATGTGCGGGCGGCGGACCGTCCGGACCTCGGGCGAGGCCCCCTTGATGCGATAATACGCGCCCTCGTGATCGACCGGCTGCCGTGCCGTCCAGATCGACTTCAGGATCGAGACGTACTCATCCGTGCGGGCGTAGCGGGAATCCTTGTCCAGCCAGTCGCCGTCGCGCGCCTGGTCGGCATCGTCGCCGCCGGAGATGACATGGATGGCGGCGCGGCCGCCGCTGAGCTGGTCCAGGGTGGCGAAGGCGCGGGCGGCGGTGCTGGGCGCCTGGAAGCCGGGCCGGTGCGCCACCAGGAAGCCCACCTTCCGGGTCTGCGCCGCCAGCCAGGAGGCCAGTTCCAGCCCGTCCGGGCCGTTGCTGTACCAGCCGATCAGCATGCGGTCGAAGCCCGCCTCGTCATGCGCGCGCGCCGAGGCCAGGAGATAGGCGGGATCGATCGCCTCGCCCTGCGCCGGATGGATCTCCGACTGCTCGCGCGGCTGGATCATGCCGATGAATTCAAGGGCGCCCGTCGGGTTCGGGTCGGTCTGGGTCATGGCGGATCTCCTCTGTCAGGCCAGCCCGAGGGCGGCCCGCCCGGCGGCGAGCCAGGCACTGTCGGGTTGCGGCGTATGGATGCGGGCGCACAGCACATCACGCAGATGCCGCTCCAACGGGTTGGCACGGGCCAGCGCGTGATTGCCGCAGAGCGCCACGGCCTGCTGCACCACGGCGATGGCGTTCTCCGCCGCCAGGGTCTTGATCAGGCCGTAATCGGACACGGCCATGCTCTCGCGCCGGGCGGCATCGGCCACCAGCCGGTCATTGGCCAGCAGCAGCGCCTCGATCCGGCCGACCGCCTCCTGCATGCGGGGCAGCGTGGCGAGCGGCGCGCCCAGGCTGGCCGGCGCGCGCTGGCGCAGGAAGTCGAGCAGCCAGTCGCGCGCGGCCTGCGCCACGCCGGTATAGAGCGCCGCGATCAGCAGGGTGTTCCAGGCGACCTGCTCGGCATCCGGGCGGCCCCAGGCGGCGGGCGGACGGAAGTCGATGGCATGGTCGAGGGGCAGCAGCACCTCCTCGAAGACCACATCGTGGCTGCCCGAGGCCCGCAACCCCGCCTGATCCCAGCTCTCCTCGATGCGCAGCCCGGCGGCGCCGGCCGGAACCAGCGCGATGCCGGTGCGCGGCTCGGCCTCCTCGGTGCGGCACCAGACCAGCATCCAGGACAGCGCCGGCGCGCCGGTCGAGTAGATCTTGCGGCCGTTGAGCCGCCAGCCCTCGGGGGTGCGGCGCAGGGTGGTGGCGGGCAGGCCGCCGCGTGCCGGCGTGCCGAGCTCGGGCTCGACCCGCAGCGCATTGACCAGTTCGCCGCGCTCGACCGCGCCGCGCCCGAGCAGGACGCGCAGATGCTCCGGCCAGCCGGCACTGCGAGCGATCGCCTGATGCTGGATGAACTGCATGGCCAGCACCAGCGCCGTGGCCGGGCAGCCGCGACCGATGGCGCGCACCACCGCGACGGCGCGCGGCAGCCCGGCGCCTTCGCCACCCTCCTGCGGACGGACGGTCAGTCCCAGCAGGCCGGCCTTGTGGAGCGCGGCGAAGTTCTCGTGCGGAAAGCTGCCCTCCCGGTCATGCGCCGCCGCTCCCCTGGCGAAGGCCTGCGCCAGGGTCTCGAGGCTGTCGGGACGATAGGACAGGCCATCCATGCGAGCGGAACCTTCCGATAGGGCGGGGCGAGACGAGAGATCGGAAGGTAGGCGCGCTGTATTTACCGATAAATAGGCGCTATTTTCGAATTCTGCGGCGCAGGGAGATGATTATTCCCCGAAGGCGGCCCGCCGAGGAAATCTATCCCTCATCGCCGCCGCGCCGGCGGAAGGCACCGGCCTCCAGCGGCAGGGCGGTGGTGTGCTTGATCCGCTCCATGGCGAAGCGCGAGGTGACGTTGCGCAGCGGGACGCTGGCGATCAGGCGCTTGTAGAGCCTGTCGAAGGCGGCCATGTCGGGCACGGTCACCCGCAGCATGTAGTCGACCTCGCCGGCCATGCGGTAGACCTCCATGATCTCGGGGATCTGCCGCACCAGCGTGGCGAAGCGCTCCAGCCATTCCGGGGAGTGATCGCCCGCCTCGATGGCCACGAAGACCGAGAGGCCGAGGCCCACCTTGTCCGGCGCCACCAGGCCCACCCGCCCGGTCAGCACGCCCGCCGCCTCGAGCTTCTGGATGCGCTTCCAGCAGGGCGTCGGCGACAGGCCCACCCGGTCGGCCAGTTGCGCGATCGGCAGGGTGGCGTCCTGCTGCAGCAGCGCCAGGAGCTTCTGGTCGATCTCGTCCATCAACATCGGAGGATGGTCCTCAGCCCTGGGCCTGATGCCGTTGCAGCGCCGCCGGGGAGAGGTCCGGGCGCACCACGGCATTGGCCAGCAGGAGCAGGATGCAGGCCAGCGGCACGCAGGAGACGAAGCCGAGATGGCCGAAGCTGAGCGCCCCCGCCACCCCGCCGCCGAAGAAGCTGGCCAGCAGCCCCAGGAGCAGGCGCAGCTTGGCCCGGTCGGCGCGGATGAAGGGGCGGTCCGGCGTCCGGCGGTCGCGGTTCCAGTAGACCAGCTTGCCGAGCTCGATGCCGATATCGGTGACGATGCCGGTCACATGGGTGGTGCGGATGCGCGCGCCGGAGATCTTGGTGATGGTGGCGTTCTGCAGCCCCATCAGGAAGCAGAGCAACGGCACGGCGGGGATCGCCACGCGCTCGCTCTGCGCCCAGGCGCCCAGCAGGCCGAAGGCGGCGAGCAGCGCGACCTCCAGCAGCAGCGGCGCGGCGAAGGGATTGCGCCGGAAGCGGCGGCGGCCCCAGTTCACCAGCAGGGCCGCGGTGGCCGCGCCGCCGAGGAAGGCGAGCAGCGCCACGAGCCCGCCCAGCATCAGCGCCACGCCGCCCACCGCCAGATGGTCCGCCATGGCGGAGACATTGCCCGACATGTGCGAGGTGTACTGCCCGACCAGCATGAAGCCGCCGGCATTGATGGCGCCGGCGATGAAGGTGAGCGTCAGGCCGAACTGCGCCTCGCTCGCCTCGGCGATCAGCAGCCGCGGCCCGGGGCGCGCGGCGTGGCGCTCCTCCCCCCGCCCCGCCGCCATCACCCTGGGCCTGCCCCTTCGGCCCCGGCCTCCGCCATCCGCAGGGCCGCCAGGATGCGGTCCCGCGTCCCGGCATCGGCCGCGTCCAGCGCCGCGCGCAGGCGGCGCATCTGGCGGCGGGCGCTGTAGAGCTGGTCCAGCAGGGAGAGCACGACCGGCATCGCCTCCTCATCCAGGGCCAGGCCCTGGCGCAGCTCGTGGATCAGCCGGGCGCGCGCCACGTCGATCTCGCGCAGGCGGTAGTGGCCGGGGCCGCCCTCGGCGCGCAGCCAGGCGCGACCGATCCAGAGTTCCACCTCCTCGCCGCGCAGCCCCTGGATGCTGTGGCAGAGAGTCTCGATGGTGATCATCGCCTAATCCACCATGCCCTGTCGCGGATTGAAGGGGTGTTCCGCACTCCACTCCCGCAGGAAGTCCTCCAGCCGCTGATCCACCTCGCCCCGGACGATGCGCAGGGAGACATAGGCATCGCCCGCCGGCCGCCCGCCGTGCGCCGGCACGCCGCGCCCGCGCAGCCGCAGCCGGGTGCCACTGTCGGAGTGGCGGGGCACCGTGACGCTGACCGGCCCGCCCGACGTCGGCACCGTGATCCTGCCGCCGAGCACGGCCTCGGAATAGGTCACCGGCACCTCCAGCTGGATGTCGTTGCCCTCGCGGCGGAAGATGGCGTGCGGACGGATGCCGATCTCGATCAGCGCGTCCCCCGCCTTGCCATCCGGCCCGGCGGCGCCGCCCTGGCCGCGCAGGCGCAGGATCTGCCCTTCCTCGATGCCGGCCGGCACCCGCACCTCCAGCGTCTTGCCGGTGGGCAGCGTCAGGCGCTGCGTGCCGCCGTTCACGGCGTCGAGGAAGTCCAGCTCCAGCCGGTAGTGCTCGTCGCGGCCCTGGCGGGGACCGGCGCCGCCCCGGCCCGGGCCTTGTCCCGGCCCCTGGCCTCTGCCGAACAGGTCGGCGAAGATGTCGCCCAGATCCTCGGGGTCGAAGCCGGCATAGGCGCCGGAGGCACCCGCGCCCGCCGCGCCGGGCCGGTAGCGCGGTCCCTGCCCGCCCTCGGCATAGCTGCGGTAGGAGGCGTGTTCCGGCTGCCGCTCCTGACCCGTCGCGTCGATCTCGCCGCGATCGTAGCGGGCCCGCTGCTCCGCGTCGGACAGCAGCGCATGCGCGGCCGAGGCCTCCTTGAAGCGCTCCTCGGCCGCCTTGTCCCCGGGATTGAGATCGGGGTGGTGGCGCTTGGCCAGCTTGCGGTAGGCGGAGCGGATCTCGTCCTCACCCGCCGTCCGGGCCACGCCCAGCACCTGATAGGGATCCTTGGCCGCCATTCCTGTCTCAACTCCGTCGGCGGCCGCCGCGATGCCGCCCTGCCTCTCCTTCCAAGATAGGCGCGGTCACGCTGGAATGAACAGCGGTCGCGGCGCTGCAACATTCTGTGGCTGGACGGAAGCCCTGTTGGCCTTGCTACCCTGGCGTGCATGTCCTCCGCCGCTTCGCCTCTGCAAGCCGAGATCCGCTTCGGCCTGGGCCTCCGGCCGGATCGCCCTCCGCCGGCCGATCCCCTGGCCTGGCTCGACGCCCAGCTCGAGGCGCCGGACCGCGCGCCGCCGGCCCCGCCGGGACGATCCACGCCCGGCGATCTCGCCGAGGGCTACCGCATCTGGGCGGAGCAGGATGCCATGCGGCCCTTCGAGCCGGGCCAGAAGCGGCCGCTCGAGCTCTACTTCGTCGATGAGGCGAGCACCGCGCTCGGCTGGCGTATCGACAGCGAGGCACCCTATCGCGAGCGCCTGGTGGCGTTCTGGACCAATCATTTCACCGTCAGCAAGCGCGGCGGCACGGGGGTCACGGCGGCGCTGCCCGACTTCGTGCGGCACGCCATCCGCCCGCATGTCACCGGCCGCTTCACGGAGATGCTGCTGGCGGTGGAGCGGCACCCGGCCATGCTGAGCTACCTCAACCAGAACTCCTCGGTCGGCCCGAACAGCCGCTTCGGCCGGCGCAGCGGGCGCGGGCTGAACGAGAACCTGGCGCGCGAGATCCTGGAACTGCACACCGTCAGCCCGGCGGCCGGCTATACCCAGGCGGATGTCACCGCCTTCGCCCGGCTGCTCACCGGCTGGGGCGTGCAGCGGAACCGCGAGCCCTTCGGCGCCGTGTTCCGCGTCGCCAACCACGAGCCGGGCGCCAAGACGCTGATGGGCCGGCGCTTCGAGGAGGGCGAGGCCGCCAGCGAGGCCGCGCTGCGCTTCCTGGCCGAGCATCCGGCGACGCACCGGCACCTCGCCGTCAAGCTCGCACGGCACTTCGTGGCCGACGACCCGCCGCCCGCCGCCGTGGCCCGCATCGAGGCGGTGCTGCGCGACACGGGGGGCGACCTGCTGGCCGTGTCCCGTGCCCTGCCCCGCCTGCCGGAGGCCTGGGCGCCGCCCCTGGGCAAGCTGCGGGCGCCGCAGGACTACATCGTCGCCGCCCTGCGTGCCTGCGGCGCCGAGGGCGAACGCCTGGCCCGCTTCGCCTTCGGCGCCTGCCACGCGCTGAACCAGCCGCTCTGGGTGGCGCCGCAACCCAATGGCTGGCCGGACCTGGCCTCGGCCTGGCTGGGACCCGAGCCGCTGCTGCGCCGGCTGGACTGGTCCTACGACCTGGCGGGCCGCTTCACCCGCGCCGAGCCCATGGCGCTGCTGGAGGCGGCACTCGGCCCCCTGGCCTCGGCCGAGACGCGCGCCGCGGTCCGGCGGGCCGGCGCCCCGCGCGATGCCATCGCCCTGCTTCTCGCCAGCCCGGAGTTCCAGCGCCGATGAGCCAGACGAATCCTCATCTGCCGCGCCTCGGCCGGCGTGGCCTGCTGCTCGGCCTCTCCGCCCTGGCCGTGGCGGGCAATGCCCGCCTGGCCCTGGCCTCCGGCGCCCCGCCGGCCAGCCATGCCGAGCGCCGCCTCGTCGTGGTGCTGTTGCGCGGGGCGATGGACGGCATGGCCCTGCTCGCCCCCTATGGCGATCCCGACTACCGCGCGCTGCGCGGCGCCGTCGCCCTGCCCGAGCCGGGGCAGGAGGATGGCCTGCTGGAGTGCGGCGGCTTCTTCGGCCTGCATCCCCGGCTGGGCGGGATGCACCGCTGCTTCCGGGAAGGGTCTCTGCTGCCGATCCACGCCGTGGCCGGCCCCTACCGCAACCGCAGTCATTTCGAGGCGCAGGACATGATGGAGAGCGGCACCGACCACCGGCTCTCCTCCGGCTGGCTCAACCGCGCCCTGGCCGGCCTGCCCGCGCGGCCGGCCGGACGGCCCGAGGCGGCACTCGCCCTCGGCCTCGACCTGCCCCTGCTGATGCGCGGACCGCAGCCGGTGGGCATGTGGGCGCCCCCGCGCCGGCTGCGGCCGGATCCCGACCTCTACGCCCGGATGGCGGACCTGCTGCATGCCGATCCGCTGCTGGGTCCCTCGCTGCGGGAGGGGCTGCGCGGGCGCGGCTATGCCGAGGGCGTGCTGGGCGGGGCGCCGCCGGCCAAGGGCGGCTTCGCGGCGCTGGCCGGCACCGCCGGACGGTTGCTGGCGGCACCGGGCGGGCCGCGCGTCGCCGCGCTGGAGATGGGCGGCTGGGACACCCACGTCGACCAGACGCGGCGCATGGATCCCGTGCTGGGCCAGCTCGACGAGGGGCTGATGGCCTTGCGCGAAACGCTCGGCGAGGCGGCGTGGAACCAGACCGCCATCCTGGTGATGACCGAGTTCGGCCGCACCGCCCGCGCCAATGGCGACAAGGGCACCGATCATGGCACCGGCGGCGCGGCGCTGCTCGCCGGCGGCGCGATACGCGGTGGCCGGGTGCTGGCGGACTGGCCGGGCCTGGCGGAGTCCCAACTCTACGAGAAGCGCGACCTGCAGCCGACGCGGGATCTGCGGGCCATCGCCAAGAGCCTGTTGCGGGATCATCTCGGCCTCGATGCCAGGGCCATTGCCGCCGCCTTTCCGGACAGCGGCGAAGTGGCACCGGAGGCGGGCCTGCTGCGGGGCTGATCGCCTTTGGCTTCCAGCCTTAAAGGATTGTCATAAGTACTTGATCCTGAAGTATTTTTCTTGGATCAGGCGGCGGCGGCCTCCCGCCGCTCCGCCCGGGCCAGATCGGCCAGGGCCCGGAGAGCCTGGCCGGACACCGCCCGGCTGAACTGCCGCCGCCCCAGCCGGTAGGCCGCCTCCGAACACTGCTGCCGGACCGTGGTGTCGGTCAGCAGCAGATGGAGCTCCGCCACGAAGTCGCGCCGCGAGCGGGCCAGGCGATAGGCGCCGGGCTCGCCCCCCTCGATGCCGTGCACCGCCTCCTGCGTCACCACCGCGGGCAGTCCGCGGCAGAGGTATTCCACGGTCTTGATCTTCAGGCCTCCGCCATAGAAGACCGGGTTGATGCCGATGTCGGCGGCATCGAGGAAGCCGTCGAGATCCGCCACGGCGCCATGCAGCACGACGCGGCCGGCCGTCGCGGCCGCCGCCCCAAGGGAGGCGCAGACCCCGCCGGCGACGTGCAGCTCGGCCTCATGGCCGTGGAAGCAGGGCCAGACCTGTTCCAGGAACCAGCGCAGCCCGTCGCGGTTCATCGGGCTGTCGCCGCCGACGAAGGCGACACGCCGCGCCGGCCGGCCGGCATCGTGCCGGCAGCGGTGCGGCAGGCTGTGCGGCAGGTAGAGGGCACGCCCCGGCAGGGCATCGGCAAGGAAGCGATGCTCGGCGGCCTGGATGGCCAGGACCAGGGCGAAGCTGTCCATGATGGCCAGCTCCTCCTGCACCGAGATCTGCAGGTGATGGTCCAGCCCGAAATGGGCGAAGTTCTCCGCCCGCAGCGACATCACGTCATGCGTGTCGAGCACCGTGAGGCGGGGCAGGCCCCGCGCATGGCGCAGATAGCTCAGCCGGATGTATTCCAGGATCACCGCCTCGCAGGGATGCGCCGCCAGATGCGCCTCCAGCGCGGCGAAGAAGACGCGGGCGAAGTGGCGCCTCTCGAAGCCCTTAAGCAGCGGAGACGACTCAATCCACGCGACACCCGGAAGGGCGTAGTCGCGGAAGGAGAAGACCCGGCCCCGGCCACCCACCACGCGCCGCGCCGCCGCCCGCTCCGCCGGGCTGAGGCTGCGCAGGACCAGCAGGTCGAAGTCGAGCCATTCCCGGCCGACACGCAGCATCTCGCAGATGCGCGCGTGGTTGCCGAGCTTCTCCTCCCAGAACGGCAGGTCCGTGACCAGCAGGACGCGCGGCCGGTCCAGGGCCAGGCGCAGCGCGGCGGGGGAGCGCAGGATGCCCATCTGCCGCTCGACGGTCGCGGCGTAGCGGTGGAACAGGCGCCGGCTGCCCTCGGCCACGCGCTCCCGGAAGGCGGGTTCGGCCAGGAAGCGATGCAGCGCCGGGGCCAGGGCGGCGGCATCGGCGGCGGCGTGGAACGGCTCCTCCGGCTCCAGCCCGAGCAGGGCGTCGGCGGTGCCGATCAGCGGGCAGCCATGCGCCAGCGCCTCGACCGACTTGATCTTGAGCCCGGTGCCGCCCTGGTGCGGATTGAGCGCCAGGTCGAGCCCGGCATAGAAGGGCGCCGCCTCGGCGACGGGCCCCGCCACCTCGAGCGGCCCCTCCAGCCCCGCCGTCGCCTGCCCCGCACCGCCGCCGATCCGGATCCTGCCGCCCTCCCGCGCCACGGCGTCCAGGTCGAGCGCCTGCAGGAAGGCCTTCAGCGCCGCCTGGTTGATCGGGTTGGCGCTGCCGAGATAGCCGGCCACCCCGCTCCCGCCGCCCTCCCGGCGCGGCGCCGCATCGGGAAGCGGATCGGGCACGAAGCCGAGCGTCACCACCGCGGCGCGGGTGATCTCCTCGAGCTGCGCCCTCTCCTCATCCTGGATGGCCAGGACCAGATCGGCGCGGTCCAGGCCACGTCCTTCCTCCGCCGGGGTGGTGTAGAAGAAGGCGGGCGGGAGGCCGAGGGCGCGCAGCCGCTCCTGCCGGCCCGAGAAGACGTCATGGCTGTCGATGATCTTCAGCGTCGTCTCGGGAAAATACTCCAAGGCCTTGCTGAGGAACACATATTCGACCAGGACCGCATCGTAGTGCCGCTCGGCCGCCAGCTGCGCCAGGGCCGCGGCGGCCGGCGGCTGGAACCAGTCGTCGATGCCATACACCTCGCCCAGGCTGCGCCGCTCGGCGGCCCGGTCGTGCGGCAGCAGGATCACCTCATCCCAGGCGCCCCGCATCGCCGCCAGATCCTCCTCGGCGACGGCCTCGCGTGCGATGAAGCAGAAGTCGATGCCATGGCCGAAACGGCGCAGGCCGCGCAGCAGCGCCTGGATCCGTTGCCGGTTGCCGGCATTGGCGGGATGGCTCGGTGTCGGGGAGATGACCAGGAAACGCATGGAACGGTCAGCCATTTCCTCAACGAAGAGACGCGAAACCACGCGAAGTCGCGGCGTGGGGTTGTGACGCTTCCTTAAGCTTCTAGTCCGTTCTAGGGTGCGGCGTCCATCTCCGCCAGCCAGGGACCGCCGCCCGACCCATGCGCCTCGCCCTGATCATGAGCCATGCCGACCGGTCGATGACCGGCGCCCTTCGGGAGCTGCATTTCCTGTCCCGCCTGCGTGGCATGGGTGTGGAAGCGGCCGCCTTCCGCATCCATGGCGGCCGCGCGATCGAACGGGAGAGCTTCCTGGACGGCGCGGTGGACACCATCTTCTGCCCGGAGGACCTGCCGGCCCCACCGATCCCGCATCGCAAGACCTCGGCGGCGATGCTGGAGACCCTGCGCGGCTTCGCACCCGACCTGCTGATCTTCAAGGGCCTGAGCTATGACATCAACGCCTTCCTCCTGCACGGGCTGGGGGTGGGGCAGCGGTACGGCTTCATCGTCGGCGGCAGCATCCGTGACCGCGTGCTGGACGGCGCGGAGTTCGTCTTCGGCGAGTACGAGGAGCAGCTGGAGCGGCACTTCCCGGCCTTCGCCGCGCAGGGCCGGGTCTACGTCATGCCGAAGTACATCGACCTCGAGGCAACCCGCCCGGAGCCCGCCGCGCCGCTGCACGACATCGTCAATGTCGGCAACTTCCGCGAGGCGCGGAAGAACCAGGCGATGCTGCTGCCGCTCACGCGCGATTGGCGTGTCGCCCTGGTCGGCGGCGGCAACCCGTCCGAGGCGCTGCGCCAGGGCGCCCTCTCTCCCGGCCATCTCAGCCTTCCCGGCCAACTGTCCCATGCGCAGCTGTTCCCCCTGCTGAAGCGCTGCCGCCTGATGGTGCATTGCTCCACCATGGATGGCCTGCCGCGCGCCATGGTCGAGGGCATGGCCTGCGGCCTGCCCGTGATCGCCTGCCGCGACACGGTCTATGGCGGGCTGACCGACGGGACGGAGGGCCTGCTGGTCGAGCGGGAGGCCCTGCTGCCCGCGGTGGAGGCGCTGCTGCGCGACGAGCCGCGGCGGCGCCGCATGGGCGAGAGCGCGCGGGCCCTGGTCGAGCGCCGGCATGGCCCGCCCGCCATCAGCGCCGCCGCCGAGCGCTTCATGGCGGCCCTGGCGGCCAGGGCCTGAGGCGCGCATGGCCTCCCCCCTCCGGCACATCCCCCTCCGGCGCATCATCGTCACCGGGGACTTCCTGCGGCCCGTGGAGAAGGGCTTCAGGCCCTCGCAGACGGAGAACATCCGCTGGCTCTACCGGCTGCTGCGCCGGCATCTCGGCGAGGCCAGCCGACTGCCGGTCGACTGCCTGAGCTGGGGTGACGGCCTCGATGCCGCCGCCTTCTACGCCTGGTTCGGGGCCGAGCCCAGCGCGGCGGGCTGGGCCGGCTTCTTCGATGCCGGAACCGTGCCGGCCGCCGTGCTGGAGACCTGTGAGGCCACCTTCGGCGATGCCATCGTGGTCGGCTTCGAACTGGCGGAATGGTTCAAGCGGACCCTGTCGCATCTCGACATCCCCTATGTCGACCTCAACATCCATCCGGTCCGCTTCCTGCCGGACGTCTTCTTCGCCGTGCAGACCAATGACGCGGAGGTCTTCGCCGCGCTGCTGTCGCACCACACCGACCCCGAGGCCTTCCATGGCTGGGCCGACCTGGTCTCGGCCACGGCGCTGAAGCTGCGGCCTGACCTCGCGCTGGAGGCGCCCGCCCTGCTGGTGGGGCAGACCAGCCTGGACCGCTCGCTGGTCGATGGCGGCCGGGTCGTCAATCTCGAGGACCATGCCGGGGCGGTGCGCGCCCTGCTGCGGCGGGACGGCTGCGTCGCCTTCAAGCCGCACCCCTACAACAGCGGCGATTTCGGCCTCTTCCGCACCGGCATCCCCTTTCGGCAGGTGCGGATGGTGCGGGCCAATGCCTATGCCCTGCTGGCGCATCCGGGCCTGCGGGAGGTGGTGGGGGTGAGTTCGAGCCTGCTGGTCGAGGCGCCCTATTTCGATACCGCCGCGCGCATCCTTCACCGCTCGCCCTTCGACCTGGCGGGCGGCCGCGGCGCCGCGCGGCCCGGCCAGCATCTGAGCCTGGTGGACGGCCTGCTGGAGACCGACGTCTGGCGGAGCATCCTGGCCCCCCTCCTGCCCGTCACCCGGCCGGATGGCTGGCGCTTCCGCCTGCCGGCCAACAGCCTGCGTCTCTCCCTGCGTAATTTCTGGGGATTCAATGAGTTGAGCACCGATTTTCTGGTGCAGCTTTACCAGGGCGGCCAGGCCAGGGCCGGCTGAGGGAGCGCCGCGCCCTCTCAGCCGGCGCGCCGCTCCAGGGTCAGGCCCACGAAACCCGGACCCAGGGCGCGGGAGTCGGGTGGCATCTCGCCCTCCGCGGCGGCCATGTGGTGCCGGGGTGCCATCAGCACCAGGGAAAGGCTGCCGGTGCCGCCATCCTCGGGCAGGTCGAACTCCGCGGCCAAACGCGGCGCGCGGTCCGTGGACCCCTCCTGCAGCCGGAGGTGCAGCGGTTGGCCATTGGCCAGCAGCGTCGCCGCCTCCAGGTCGAAGGTGGCTTGGAAAGGCATGGAGAGGTGCAGACCCAGGCGCAGGGCGCCCCCGCCGAGCGTCGGGACCAGAAGCGTGCTGTAGGGACCGTGCCGGCCGCCCCAGCGCCAGGCGCCGCGGCTCGAGCGCTCCGCTTCATACCAGCCGGCGCCGTTGAAGGCGGCATCGTCGGCGGCGAGGTCGAAGCGGTCCGACGGCAGCCCGGCCGGCCGGCCGCGCGAGCCGGGAATATAGCGCAGGGGATCCAGCCGGATGGCCGCCTCCCGCCCGCGTTGCGCGGCCTCCACCGCCTGGCGCGCCGCTTCCACCTCGGCGCCAAGCCGCGCCATTTCCTGCACGAGGAGATCCAGCGCCCCGCGCATGGCCGGATCGAGCCGCGCCAGCGCCGGCGCCAACCGGCCATCCAGGGCCTCGGCCCTGAGCCGCTGGGCCGCGCCCGCCACCAGGCGGTCCGCCTCGCCCAACCGTGTCAGATCCAGGCCGGACAGCAAAGCATCCTCGGTCATCGTGCCGGTCAAGCGAGCCTCTCCGTTCAGGCGATGATGCCGAGGCTAACACACGCCAGACGCAGGAGACAGCCTTCGGCAACCCGCGCGGGTGGACATGCGCTGTTATGCCACCATCCAAGGCCAGCGTCGTCCCGCCATGGGAGAGATGCCGCAAATCCAATGGATTGAAGAGGGAGGCCGATCGGGCTTTCAGAAGCAGGCCAGACCGCGTGCCGAGGGTTGCTGCCACTGCACGAGCGTCTCCGGCGCCATGCTCCGCAGCTCGGCCAGCGTCAGGTCCCGCAGGATGACCACCAGCGCCTCCTCGCGCCCGATGGCGCCCGGCAAGGGAGCCAGGGGGCTGTAGACGGTCCCCACCCCCTGCACCAGCAGCGGCGGGCCGGAGGGGGGATGCAGCAGCCCCTTCACCCGGAGAAGGCGGTCGCCGCAGAAGGCCGCCAGATCCTCCAGCCAGTCGAGTCGCTCCTCCCAGCTCGCCGCCGGGGTGAAGCGCGCCAGGGCCAGGGTGATGCGGGGATGCGGCGCCGCCTGGGGCAGGCCGGCCACGGGGGCTGCCCCCGGCGTGGACAGGAAGGTGGTGCGCGCCCGGGCGGCACCGTCCGCCTCCGCCACCACCGGCGCCAGGGGATTGACCGCCCGCAGCGCCGCGATGGCGGGTTCGGGCGCCGCGCGGTCCAGCTTGCTGAGCACCAGCGTGCCGGCGGCGGCCACCTGTGCCGACCATTCCTCGAAATGCTCCGCCTGGCGCGGCGCCAGCACCGCGTCGCACAGCGTCACGACACGCACCTGCAGCCCCAGCGCCGCCAGCGGCATCAGCGATCGCAGGATCGGACCCGGCTTCGACAGGCCGCTGCATTCCAGCACGATGCGGCGGAACGGCGGCCCACTGTCCCGCTCGCGCGCCGCGACCAGCTCGCGGATGGTGAAGACCAGGTCGCTGGTCAACGTGCAGCAGACGCAGCCATTGGCCAGCATGGCCATGGGCAGCGTGCCGGACTCCGCGATGATGGCGCCGTCGATGTCGATCTCGCCCGCCTCGTTGACGATGACGGCGGTGTCCTCCGCCTCCGGCAGGGCCAGCCAGTCCAGCAGCAGCGAGGTCTTGCCGCTGCCGAGGAAGCCCGACAGCAGCACGAACTCGGTCGTGCCCCTGGTCACAGGGGGGCGCCCGCCGCTTCCTTCTCCTTCTCGGCCGCCACCATGCCGCGCAGGTCGGCCAGCAGCTCGGCCACGTCGAAGACCAGCCCGGCGCGGATGGTGTGGCGCAGGGCGCGGCGCCATTCCGGCCGGCCGGTCGCATCGTTCAGCCGCAGCGCGCCGGTGCCGTAGAGCAGCTTCCAGTCGTCCAACGGGTTCTCGTCCAGCACCAGGAGATCGGCCGCCTTGCCGACCTCGATGCTGCCGGTCTCCTGGTCGATGCCGAGCAGCTCGGCACCCTGGATGGTGGCGGAGCGCAAAACCTCCAGCGCGTTGAAGCCGGCCTCCTGCAGCAGCTCCAGCTCGCGGATGTAGCCGAAACCGAAGGTCTGGAAGATGAAGCCGGAATCGCTGCCGGTGCAGACCCGGCCGCCGCGGTTCTTGTAGGCGTTGAGGAAGGCCATCCAGAGGCGGTAGTGGTGCTTCCACTCCACCTCGTTGGTGACCGACCAGCGGTACCAGTAGGCGCCATGCCCGCCCCGCGCCGGCTGGAAGTAGCGCCACATGCTGGGCCAGGTGTAGTCGTCATGCCAGTCGGCGCGCCGGAACCGCATCAGGTCGCGGTTGGCGTCGTAGATCGTCATGGTGGGGACGAAGGTGAAGCCGATCTCCAGGAAGCGGTCGAGCACCGCGTTCCACTTCGCGCTGCCCGGCTCAGCCGCCTGCAGGAAGGTCTGGCCGGCGGCGGAGAAGCGGAAGTACTCGTCATTGTAGTTGTAGCCGGTGGGGTAGCTCTGCACCACGCGGTCGTCATAGAGCGCCTCGGGCAGGCCGTAATAGTGCTCGGCGCTGGTCAGGCCCCATTCGGCGGTCGTCAGCGCGTTCATCCGCGTCACCGCCTGCTGCGCGTGGTGGCAGCCGGAGCGCAGGCCGAGCCTGGCGCATTCGTCGAGCGCCGCCTTCATGATGGCGGGCGGCGCGCCGAAGAACTTCACGCCATCCGCGCCGCGCTCCTTCGCCCGGCGCAGCCAGGCCCTGCCCTCCTCCGGCGTGTGGATGGTCTTGAGCATGTCGTTGACGGCGGGGAAATAGGGGTGCGCCAGGATGCGCGGCGCGGCGATGGCGTTCTCCGCCGAGGCCTGCCGCTGCTGCGCCACCCAGCCGAGGCCGCTGAAGCAGCCCATCTCGCGCACCGTGGTCACGCCATGCGCCAGCCAGAGCTTATAGACATAGTCGGCCGAGGCGACCGAGCCGTGCAGCGCGTGATAGGGCACGCCGATATGGGTGTGGCAGTCGATCAGCCCGGGCGTCACGAACTTGCCGTGGCAGTCGATCTCATGCTCGCCGGGGGCCGGGCGGCGCGCCGGGTCGATCGGCTTGCCCGGCGTGCCCACGGCCTGGATGGCGGCGATGCGCCCCTGCTCGATGACGAGGTCGACCGGTCCCCAGGGCGGCGCCCCGGTGCCGTCGATCACCGTGGCGCCGCGCAGCACCAGCCGGCGGAACGGCCCCACGCCCCGGTCGCGCCCCTCCGCCGCCGGCACCGGCGGCATGCCCCGCGCGGCGTTGCGGGCGGTCATCTCCTCGCCGACCTCGGGCTTGTCCTGGTCTGTGGCCATGGCGGGTCCTCCGTTCCTCTCCGTCAGCGACGGTACTTGCGACCGATCAGGGCACTGCCGAGCACGGTCAGCACCAGGGTCACGGTGAGCAGGATGAAAGCGAGCGCGGCGCCGAAGGGCCAGTTGTTGCCGCGCACGAACTGATCGTACACGGCGGGCGCCATCATCTTGAACTGCGGGCCGCCCAGCAGCACCGCGCTGGCATAGGTGTTCATGCAGAGGATGAAGACCAGGACGCAACCCGCCATCACCCCCGGCAGCGCCAGCGGCAGCAGCACGCGGCGGAACACCGTCATCGGCCGCCCGCCCAGGTTGGCGGCCGCCTCCTCCGTCTGGCGCGGGATGCCCTCGATCACGGCGGCGAGCGTCAGGATCATGTAGGGCAGCACCACGGCGACGATGCCGACCACGACGGAGCCGGTGTTGTAGAGCAGCGGCAGCGGCGCCGAGATCAGGCCGAGCCCGATCAGCGCCGCGTTGATCGCGCCCTCATTGCCGAGCAGCGCCATCCAGCCCGCCGCGCGCACCACATTGCCCACCAGCAGCGGAAAGAGCGTGACGATGGTGGCCAGGCTCTTCCAGCGGCTCTCCATGCGCGCCAGCCAGTAGGCCGCCGGGAACCCCATGACCAGCGTCACCAGGGTACAGCCGAGGGCGATGCCGAGCGTGGTCAGCAGCACCTGCTGGTAATACGGGTCCTGGACGGCCTGGAGATAGTTCTGCGCCGTCGTCGCCTCCACCATCAGCTCGGTCGGGCTGAAGCGGTTGAGCGAGATGCGGAACAGCAGCAGCATCGGCGCCACCAGCAACAGCACCACCAGCAGCCCGGCGGGGAGGACGAGCGCGGCCATGGCTCAGCCCTTGAACTGCTTGTTCCAGAAGTCGAGGATCCCGGCGTGGTTCTTCAGCAGATAGTCGTAGTCCGGCGCGCGCAGCCGCTGCTGCTCCGCCTCGCTCAGGCCGATCTGCTGCATGATCTCGGGCGGCAGCGCGGCGTCGGTCACGGTCGGCAGGTAGCCCATGCGGTCGGCGAAGGCGGTCTGGGCCCTGGCGTCGAGCGAGGCGTCGAGCCAGGTGTAGGCATTCTCCTTGTTGCGGGCGTTTTTCGGCACGCCGCACTCGAAGACGATGGCATAGGCACCCTCCTGCGGCACCACATGCTTCACCGGGATGCCGGCCTTCTGCCACATGAAGCCGCGGGCCAGCCACATCGGCGTCATCCAGATCTCCTCCGACTTGAGCGCGGCGGCCACCGCCTCGTTGGAGGGATAGACCTTGGCATCGAGCCCGCGCAGGTCCATCAGCGACTTCTTCGCCGGTTCGTAATTGTCGAAGGCGCCGCCGGCCGCCATGGCGGCGGCGAAGGTGTTGGTGCTGTAGAGGATGTCGGAGAAGCCGACGCGGCCGCGGTACTTCGGGTCCAGCATGTCGGCGAAGCCCTCGGGCTTCGGCATCTTGTCCGGATTGTAGAGCAACACAAGGGCCGAATAGATATGCGGCACGGCATAGGGCTTGCGCAGCGCTGGGATGATGGCGCCGTTGCGGCTGAGCTTCGCGGTGTCGATCGTGTCGAAGACGTTCTGCTGGCCGATCATGTGCATGTCGGTGTCGGACAGGCAGGCCACGTCATAGGTGCCGCGCCGCGCCTGCCGCTCGGCCAGCAGCTTGGTCTTGCGCGGATCGGCGTTGGCGATGTCCTGCAGCACCTCGATGTCCTTGGGCCGCATCAGCGGCGCATCGATGTTCTGACGCAGCAGCTCGCCATAATCGCCGCCCCAGGTGCCGACGACGACCTGCCCGCCTTGCGCGCGGGCCTGGCCGGGCAGGCCGGCGGTGATCGAGGCGAGGGCGGCGGCGCTGCCGGCGAGCGCCGCGCGGCGGGTGATGGTCATGGGCGCGTCTCCTGTCTCTCGGAATGCGATGGGCGGCGGTTCAGGCGAAGGTTGCAGACGGCGGCTTCAGGCGGCGGCGGGCAGCAGCCGGGCGGCCGAGGCCTCCCAGACGAGGGTCACGGCGTCGCCCGGGGCCAGCCGCCGCAGCGGATCGGCGGCGGCGGGGGTGGCGCCGATCACCACCAGCCGCGTGGCGCCGAAGTCCACATGGTACTCCGTCTGCGCGCCAAGGTAAGTGAGAGCCGCGAGCCGCGCCGGACCCTCGCCGCCGGCCCGCAGCGCGATGCGCTCGGGCCGCAGCGCCAGGATGGCCTCGCCCGCGTCGCCGCCGGCCTGGCAGAGCAGGAGGTCGCCCGCGCGGGTGCGGAAGCGGCCCGGCGCCTCGACCCGCCCTTCCAGCAGGTTGCAGCGCCCGACGAAGCCGGCGACGAAGGGATCGGCCGGGTCCTCGTAGAGCTGCTCGGCGGTGCCGACCTGCCGCACCCGCCCCTTCTCCATCACCACCAGCCGGTCCGCCATGGTCAGCGCCTCCTCCTGGTCATGGGTGACGATCAGCGTGGTCAGGCCGAGGCGCTGCTGCAGGGCGCGGATCTCCATCCGCACCTCGCCGCGCAGCTTGGCGTCGAGATTAGAGAGTGGCTCGTCGAGCAGGAAGACGGCCGGGTTGACCACCAGCGCGCGGGCCAGCGCCACGCGCTGCTGCTGCCCGCCGGAGAGCTGGCGCGGCAGGCGGTCGGCCAGGTGGTCGAGCTGCACGAGGCGCAGCGCCTCCATCACCCGCGCATCCCGCTCGGCGCGGCCGACCTTGCGCATCTCCAGCCCGAAGGCGACGTTCTGCGCCACGCTCATATGCGGGAAGAGGGCGTAGGACTGGAAGACCATGCCGGTGTCGCGCGCATAGGGCGGCATGCGCGTGACATCCCTGCCGCCGATCAGCACCCTGCCCTCGCTCGGGGTGATGAAGCCGGCGACCATGCGCAGCGTCGTCGTCTTGCCGCAGCCCGAGGGGCCGAGCAGCGCCACCATCTCGCCCTGCCGCACGTCGAGATCGACGCGCTCCACCGCGGTGGAGGCGCCATACCGCTTGACCAGCGCCTCCAGCACCAGACTTCCCATTCAGACTCCTCCAGCGGCTCGGCGGCGCATCAGACCACGCGCGACAGCTTGACGAAACGATCGGTGACCAGCATCAGCACCGCCACCAGCAGGATCTGCACCGTGGCCACGGCGGCCAGCGTCGGATCGACGCGGAATTCCAGGTAGCTCAGCATGGCGACCGGCAGGGTGGTGCGCCCGGGCCCCACCAGCAGCAGCGTCAGCTCCAGGTTCTCGAAGCTCTGGATGAAGGAGAACAGCGCCGCAGCGACGATGCCGGGCCGCATCATCGGCAGCGTGACGCGGCGGAAGACGGTGAGCGGCCGCGCGCCGAGATTGGCCGCCGCCTCCTCGGCCGAGACGTCGAGCCCGGCGAGGCTCGCCGAGACCAGGCGCACCGTCCAGGGGATGGTCAGCAGCACATGCGCCGCGACCAGCCCCTGCAGCGTCGCGGTGATGTCGCGATCGATCCAGAACTCCGCGCGCAGGTAGAACATGTAGAGGGCGGTACCCGCGACCACGCCCGGCACGGCGAGCGGGCCGAGCAGCAGGGTGTTCAGCGCCGCCTTGCCACGGATGCGGCTGCGCTGCAGGGCGAGGGCGGCGGCGGTGCCGAGCGGCACGCCGATCAGCGTGGCCAGGAGCGCGACCTGGAAGCTGGTGGCGAAGCCGCGGGCGAACTCCTGCCGCGCCCAGGCATTGACGTACCATTCCAGCGTGAAGCCGGCGGGCGGAAAGCTCACGATCTCCTGCCGGAAGACACTGATCACCATGACCATGACAACCGGCGCCAGGATCACCGCATAGGTGACGGCGATGCTGCCGTGCAGCAGCCAACGGCGGGTGTCGGCAGGTCTCATCGGCGATCCTTCCTTCGTCGCGGCCTCATCCCACGGCGTCCCTATGGGCGATGGCGCCGTTCGGCAACCCCTGTCGCCGCGCCCTCCACAGGCCCCGAGGCCATGACGATGCCGCCCGGAATCGGCGGCGGGGCCGGACGCACCCGCCCGGCCCCGCCCCATCCCGGACCCGTGCCGGACCCGTGCCGGACCCGTGCCGGACTTACCGGAAGGGGATGGCGTACATCAAGCCGCCCTTGCTCCACAAGCCGTTCAGCCCGCGCTCCAGCTTGAGCTGGCCGCCCTTCCCGACATTGCGCTCGAAGATCTCGCCGTAGTTGCCGACCGCCTTGACGGCGTTCAGCATCCAGCGGTTGTCCAGACCGAGCCGGCTGCCGAACTCGCCGGATGTGCCGAGCAGGCGCTGCGCCACGGGATTGGCGCCCTTGGCCTGCTCCTCCGCATTGGCCTGGGTGATGCCGGTCTCCTCCGCCTCGACCAGCCCGTGATGCAGCCAGGCGACGATCTTCGACCACTGCGCGTCACCGTTGCGGGTGAAGGGGCCGAGCGGTTCCTTCGAGATGGTCTCGGCGAGCACCACGTAGTCCTGCGGATTGGGCGCCACGCTGACCGCGCCGGCGAGCGCCGAGGCGTCCTGCGTCATGGCGTCGCAGCGGCCGGCGAAGAAGGCCTGGTACATGGTGTCCGGCCGCTCGAAGACGACGGGCTGGAACTTCAGGCCATGGGCGCGGGCATGGTCGCCCAGCGTCACCTCATGCGTGGTGCCCTGCGCCACGCAGATGGTGGCGCCGTCCAGCTCCGCCACCTTGCTGACACCCAGCTCGCGCTTCACCGCGAAGCCCTGGCCGTCATGGAAGTTCACCGGCCCCATCTGCAGCCCGATCGAGGCGTCGCGCAGGAAGGTCTGGGTGGAGTTGCGCATCAGCACATCCACCTCGCCCGATTGCAGGGCGGTGAAGCGGTTCTGCGCCGTCAGCCCGACGAAGCGGACCTTCGTGGCGTCGCCCAGCACGGCGGCGGCCAGCGCGCGGCAGTAATCGGTGTCGAGGCCGCGATAGACGCCCTGGCTGTCCGGCATGGAGAAGCCGGGAAAGCCGGTGCTGACACCGCAGATCAGCTGGCCGCGCTGCTTCACCGTGTCCAGCGTCTGCGCCATGGCGGGCGCGGTGGTGGCGGCGAGGGCGAGGCCGGCCGCGAGGAGAAGGGGCTTCATCATGCCGTGTGTGTCTCTCTTTCGGGAAGGTGCGGGATCAGGCGGGCAGGCCGCGCAGCGCGGCGTCCACGGCCTCGCCCAGCCGCTCGACGATCAACTCGATCTCGGCCGGGGTGACAATGTAGGGCGGCGCCAGCATCACATGGTCGCCGCCGCGGCCATCCACCGTGCCGCCGCCGGGGTAGCAGGCGAGGCCGCGGGCGAAGGCCTCCCGCTTGATCCGGGCATGGAGCTGCAGGGACGGGTCGAAGGGCGCGCGGCGGGCACGGTCGGCCACCAGCTCGACGGCGCGGAACAGGCCACGCCCGCGGATCTCGCCGAGATGCGCGTGGTTGCCGAGGCGCTCGGTCAGCCGCTGCTCCAGCAGCGCGCCCATGGCGCGGACCCTCTCCAGAAGCCCCTCCTCCCGGATCACCGTCTGCACCTCCAGGGCGGCGGCGCAGGCAATGGCATGGGCCAGGTAGGTGTGCCCGTGCTGGAAGGCGCCGGAACCCCGCTCGACGGCCTCCGCGATGCGACCCTGCAACAGCACCGCGCCGATCGGCTGATAGCCGCCGCCCAGTCCCTTGGCGATGGCCTGGATGTCCGGCGCCACGCCCTCCTGCTCCCAGGCGTGCAGCGTGCCGGTGCGGCCCATGCCGCACATCACCTCGTCCAGGATCAGCAGCGCGCCGTGCCGGTCGCAGATCTCGCGCACGGCGCGGAAATAGCCTTCCGGCGCGGGGACGCAGCCGGCCGTGGCGCCCACCACCGGCTCGGCGATGAAGGCCGCGACATTCTGCGGGCCGAGGCGCTGGAACTCCGCCTCCAGCTCGGCGGCGAGGCGCGCGGTGAAGCCCGCCTCGTCCTCCTCCGGCCGCTGCTCGTGATAGGCGAAGGCGGGCGCGACATGGCTGAAGGCCGGCGAGAGCAGCGGGGCATAGGGCGCCCGGCGCCAGGCGTTGCCGCCGGCCGAGAGCGCGCCCAGCGTGTTGCCGTGATAGCTCTGCCGCCGGGCGATGTAGCGCGTCCGCTCCGGCTGGCCGATCTCGAGGAAGTACTGCCGCGCCAGCTTGATGGCGGCCTCCACCGCCTCCGAGCCGCCGGCGACGAAATAGGCCTGTGCCAGGCCGCCCGGCTCATGGCCGACCAGCTCCTCCGCCAGCGCCTCGGCCGGCGCGTTGGTGAAGAAGCCGGTATGGGCGTAGCAGAGCCGGTCCGCCTGCCGCTTGATCGCCTCGACGATGCGCGGGTGCTGATGCCCCAGGCAGGAGACGGCGGCGCCGCCCGAGGCGTCGAGGATCTCGCGCCCGCCGGCCTCGACCAGCCAGGCGCCATGGCCGCCCACCGCCATCGGCGGCGTGGCGCGGGAGGAGCGGTGCAGCACACGGCTGCGGCGGACGGCGGGTTCGGCGTTCATGACGAGAGGTCCTGCTCGGGGGTATAGGCGGCGATGGCGGCCAGCCGCGCCTCGGTCTCGCGCAGGCGGACCAGGGACGCCTCGCCACCCAGGGCGAAGCAGGCGGCGGCGAGCGCCTGGGCCAGCGCCAGCGCGCCGGTCAGGCTGGGAAAGAAGCCGGGCGAGGTGGCGGCATCGAAGCGCAGCAGGTGGGCGGCGCCCTCGGCCATCGCCGCATGCGGCCGGTCGGCCAGGGCGATGGTGGTGCAGCCGCCCTCCCGCGCCGCGCGGGCGGCCAGGACGATGGCGCGCGAATAGGGCGCGAAGCTGATCAGCACCGCCGCGTCGCCGGGGCGCAGCGCGCCGAGGTCGAGATCCTCCGGACCGGCGCCGCCGATCAGCCGCACGCTGTCGGGGCGGAACAGCCGGAGCTGGTAGTGCAGCAGCTGCGCCACGCCGCGACAGGAGCGGAAGCCCGCGATCCAGATCCGCGGCGCCTCGTGCAGGGCCCGCGCCGCCGCGGCCACCGGCGCCGGATCGAGGCGCGCCAGGGCCTCGGCATCGGCCGCCAGCATGGCGGCGGGGAGATCCCTGCCCGGGTTCCGCCGCGCCCGCGCCGAATAAGGCGCGCCGCCTGCACCACGGCGGGCCTCGATCAGCGCCTCACGCAGGGCCTCCCATCCGGTATAGCCCAGGGCCTGGGCCAGACGAGTGAAGGTGGCGGGAGGGGCGCCGGCGGCGGCGGCGAGATCGCGCATGGAGCGCGTGGCGGCGTCGAAGTCGTGCTGCGCGACGTAGCGCCCGGCCGCCCGCAGGCGGGGCGGCAGCCCCGGCAGGGCCTGGCGCAGCAGGTCGATCGGCGAGGTCTCGCGCATGAAACATCTGTTGCATTACTCCAGGGTGAATGCAACATCCGTTTCCGAACGCCGACGCCGAGGAGACCCCCCGATGCGCATCGCCCTGATCCATGCCCTGCGCCATTCGCCGCCGCCGATCGAGGCCGCCTTCGCGCGGCTCTGGCCGGAGGCGAGGCTGATGAACCTCCTCGACGACAGCCTCTCCGCCGATCTGGCCCGCGACGGCGCCCTGACGCCCGCCATGACCGGCCGCTTTCTCGCCCTCGCCCGCTATGCGCTCGGCACCGGCGCCGACGGCATCCTCTTCACCTGCTCGGCCTTCGGCCCCTGCATCGAGGCGGTGCAGCGGGAGTTTCCTCGAATTCCCGTGCTGAAGCCGAACGAGGCGATGATCGAGGAGGCCGCCGCCGCTGGCGGACGCATCGGGCTCCTGGCCAGCTTCGCCCCGACCCTCGCCTCCATGCCGCCGGAGTTCCCCGCCGGCCTCGCCCTGCGGCCACGCCTGGCGGAGGGCGCCCTGGCGGCGCTGGACCGGGGCGACGCGGCGGAGCACGACCGGCTGGCCGGCGAGGCGGCCCGCGATCTCGCCAGCTGCGATGTCATCGCCCTGGCCCAGTTCAGCCTGGCCTCGGCCGCGCCCCGGGTGGCCGAGATCACCGGCCGGCCGGTGCTGACCACCCCGGAGAGCGCGGTGCGCAAGTTGCGCCGGCTGCTCGGCGCCGGCTGAAGGGGGCGAGCCCGCTCCTCGCCATGGTTGCCCCCGCCCTCCCCGGCGCGCATCATTCCCGCGCCGCGCCGGCGCATCGCGCACCGGGGGCTCACCGGATATCCGACAGCATGCCCGCCCGTCGCCCCGGCCTCCGCGTCGTCATCCTCGGTGGCAGCGGCTTCGTCGGCCTCAATATCGCCGAGGCCCTGCTGCGGCGGGGCCATGACGCCCTCTGTATCGACCGCGCACCCCTCCCCGCCGCCGCCAGCCTGGCCTTCCGCGCCCTGCCGGGCCGCCTCGAGACGGCGATCGCCGATGTGACCGAGCCGGCGCTCCTGCGGGCCATGCTCCCGCCCGGGGCCGATGCGCTGGTGGCGGGGGCGGCGATCACCCCCGGCCCGGCCCGCGAGGCCCGGGACCCGGAATCCCTCCTGGCGGTCAATCTTGGCGCCATGCCGGGCATCCTGCGCGCCGCCCGGGCGGCCGGCCTGCGCCGCGTCATCCATCTCAGCTCCGCCGCCGCCTATGGCGCCGCGCCGGAACAGGCGGTCCTGAGCGAGACGGACCCGGCGCGCCCGCAACGCATCTACGGCATCACCAAACTGGCCAGCGAATGGGCGGGCGAGCGGCTGGCGGAGCTCTGGGGCCTCGATTTCCTCAGCCTGCGCCTGAGCACCGTCTTCGGTCCCTGGGAATATGCCACGGGCCTGCGCGACACGATGAGCCCCCCCTACCAGATCCTGCGGGCCGCGGCGCGCGGCGAGGCGGCGCTGCTGCCGCGCGCGGGCCTGCGCGACTGGCTCTACGCGCCGGATGCGGCGAGGGCCGTCTGCCACCTGCTGGAAGCGGGCACGGCGCGGCACAGCCTCTACAACCTCACCTTCCCCGGCCGCTGGTCGCTGCTCGAATGGGGCGAGGCCGTGGCGCGATTGCGTGGCCAGGGCTTCGCCTGCCGCCTGGCGGCCCCCGGCGAGGCGCCGAATATCGACCTCTACGCCGTCTCCGACCGTGCGCCGCTCGACCCCGCCCGCCTGCGCGAGGAGTTCGGCTGGCAGGCCCGGCACGGCCTGCGGGAGTCCGCCCGGCACCTGGAAGCCTGGTGGCGGCGCCATGGCGGGGCGATGCTGGACGCGGCCTGAGCGCCTCAGTCCACCCGCCGCAGGCCCTCGGCGCCACTCAACCGCGCGCCCAGCGTCAGGCTGCGCGCGCCGCGCCGCAGCTCGACCTCCTCCCCGGTGATGCGGACGACCTCCCAGCCATCCGGTGCTTCGCCCACCGCGACGCGCAGGCTGCGGCCATCGGCGAGGCGCAGCAGGGCCAGGGCCCGCCCCTCGCGCAGCACCACGCCGAGCGCGGCGGCGGGCGCCTCCGGCTCCGGCTCGCTGGCCTCGGCGACCGGTGCCGCCACCTCCGGCGGGCGGCGACCCGGGACGAAGAGCGGCCGCTCCACCTGCTCCGCCCAGGGGCCCGCCGGCGGCGGCGGCAGGGCGGGGATGACGGGGACCGCGCCCGCGGGAAGGGCGGGCGCCGGCGGCGGGCCATCCTCCCCCCTCTCGGCGAGGCCCAGCCAGGCGAGGCCGCCCAGCGCCAGCAGCGGCAGGAGCAGGCGGATGCTCATCGCCGCGCCTCCCCGGCCCAGGGGCCGCGCAGCTCGAACTGGATCTCCAGCAGGCGGCGGCCGGCCGTGCCCATCGCCAGAGTCAGGCCCCGCACCTGCAGCGGCGCGCGGCCGCCCTCCAGCTCCGCGAGCAGGTCGCGCAGACCCTCCGCATCCGCCTGCAGGCGGCCCCGCAGCCCGATCATCCCATCGCCCGTCCGCTCCTCCGGCAACGTCTCCAGGCTGTGCACCGCGGCGCGGTGCCGTCGCGCCGCCTCGCGCAGCCGCCGCTGCCATTCGGCGCCGGCCAGGGCATGGCTGCCCGCCGCCGGAAGGTCGGCCACGCCCGACAGCGCCTGGCGCAGCGCCACGTTCTCGGCGCGCAGCGCCGGCT
>NZ_JBSXMU010000024.1:0-45490 GCF_054073225.1 Teichococcus aerofrigidensis | reverse complement strand
GCTAAGTGCCCGTTTGAGAATGGTCATGGATGGGCGATGCGCCTGATGAGGAGCGCCCCCATGCTGACGTGGATCATGGCTTCGGAAACGTCACAGCGTCGTTCGTAGTCGCGGACCAGGCGGCGCCAGCGGGTCATCCAGCCGAAGGTCCTCTCCACCACCCAGCGGCGCGGCAGAACTTGAAAGCCTTGCTGGTCTGCTAGCTTGCGCACGACCTCGATGACGAAGTCATGGTAGGCTGCAGCACTCATCAGCTTGCCGCGGTCATAGGCGCCGTCAGCGAACAGGTGCTTTAGCCAGGGCCAGCGCTTGCGGATCGCCTTGACGATCTGCTCGGCCCCGGCTGCGTCCTGCACGTCGGCCGCTGTTAGGTTGACCATCAGCAGACGGCCATCGGTATCCACCGCGATGTGGCGCTTGCGGCCCTTGAGGCGCTTGGCGGCGTCAAAGCCACCACCGCCCGGCACATGGGGCGACTTGATTGTCTGGCTGTCCAGAACTCCGGCGGAAGGGCTGGCCTCGCGCCCGACCCGCTCACGATCCAGCATCAGCGCGATGTTGTGCAAAGTGGCGAACAGGAACCGCCGTGCCAGCCGCCGGAACCACCAGTAGATCGTCTGCCATGGCCCGAAATGGACCGGCAGCATGCGCCAGCCACACCCTGACCGTGCCAGGTAGCGGATCGCATTCAGGACCTCGCGCAGGTCAACGCCTGGCCGCCTGCCGCGGGCGCTGCTGGGCGGCAGCAGCGCCCGAATGACCTGCCATTCCTGATCGGTCAGGTCCGTCGGATAGCGGCGCCGCTCAAACCCTGCCTGCCGTGCGCGATGTTCCTTGGTCCACATCCAGCCCATCTGGGCACGCGAGGATGCACAAACACCTCACCCGGAGCATTCTCAAACGGGCTCTCAGCGCGGGATGCAAGGCGAGCGGACGCCTATGGAATGGCAAGTTCAGAGGAGTGGCCGAAGGGGCCGAGAAGCCGGTAATGAACTTTCGCAAGAAGAAGCGCCACGCCAAACCGGCGAACCCCCAGGGTAAAAGCGTGGCCGAGGTTCCCGAGGGAATGTTTTGCTCGGGCTGCCCGCACTACGCTTCCAATCCATTGAAGGCGCCGGACGAGGGTGGCTATTGTCAGCTGCTCAACGTCGGGGACTGGATGCAGGGCGAGTTCCCGCTGTTATGGGATCGCATCAAGATCTGCCACATCAAGACCTTGGATGCGACAGCAACAGAGAAGCGTCGCTACCGCGCCAAAGTCGATGCCTTCAACACCCGCTGGGGCGGCTGGTCGCTGGCTTACGCCAATGACGCGGTCTAGCGGCCCCGGCATGGCCGCCAAGCTGGTTGGAAGAACCGCTCCCCCCGGAAGCGGTAGGCCATGCCGGCCCTGTCTCGTTCGCTCTCAGTGGCTAAGGAAACCTTGTCCAGCCAACTGCCTCACATGCCAGGTGAGGGGGATGAGTCGCTCACGGTGATCAGCAAGGTGGCGCTGCTTGGTGGGGGCTGTATAGGCCGGCGGCTCCGCTTGGTCGTCACGGGAGTGCGGCATCAGAGGAGGGCGCCGCCTCGCATGGGCTGGATGATGCGGCCGGCCGGTGTGGCGCGCACCATGGCGACGCGCTCAACAGGCCGGGCGCAGACACCACATCGCAGCCGGTCAGCCATCGCTTGCAGGCTCTGGTCACCCCAGGCGGTCAGCAGTTCACCGACGCAGAGGAGGCGGTTGGGCGGGCAGGCAGGGTCGCCGTATCGTGTCTGCACCTGCCCAGCCCAGCCAGCGAGAGAGTGGGCTGTCCGGTGCGCCCGGGGGCACGGTGAACGGCTCGGCACGGGGCTACATAGCCGAATCTCCTCTCTTCCCTCCTTGGACGACCTCAACCCTGAACGCGACCCTACATAACGAACAAATATAGAACAAAAGTCATCTAATAGAGCATTAGAGACTGAAACTGAGCAGAGTCTATGTACATTCGGAAAAATATATGTGTATATGCTGCTATATATCTGCATAGGAGTACGCGCACATGCGCACGCTGGTGATTGCCAGCCAGAAGGGGGGCGTTGGCAAGACAACGCTGACCGGCCATCTGGCGGTAGAGGCAGAAAGGCAAGGCGAAGGCACGGTGGCCATGATGGACACCGACGAGCAGATGAGTCTTTCCGGGTGGTTTCGAGTTCGGGAAGCTGAGACCCCAATCCTGGCCCAGCCGATCGAAGGGAACTTGCGAAAGACCCTTGATGCGATGCGAAAGGCGGGCGTTGATCTGGTGATCATCGACACGCCGCCGGCCATCACAGCCTCGATCTCGCTGACTGTTGCATTGGCGGATTTGGTGGTCATTCCGGTGCGCCCCTCACCGCATGACCTGCGCGCTGTAGGGAGAACAGTCGACATCGTCGAGCAACATGGCAAGCCGATGGTGTTTGTGGTGAATCAGGCAAACCAGCGAGCCAGAATAACAGCTCAGGCCGCAATCTCTCTCAGTCAGCACGGTGCAGTCGCTGACACCATCGTCCATTCCAGAACTGATTTCGCGTCATCTATGGCCGACGGTCGGACTGTGACGGAACTCGATCCGACCGGCAAAAGCGCAGCGGAGATCGCGGGACTTTGGTCATTCATCAAGACGCGCTTCGATCGAAAGGAAAGGCGATGAGCCCAAAGGATAAGCCGATCCTCACCGGCGACTTTATTGTCCGGAAGGATTCCATCCCGCAACAGGTAAAGCCACCAGTCGATGCCGGACCCGCCCCAAGGGTTGTTACCTCGATGCGGCTGAAAGTGGAGGACAACGAGTGGTTGCGGGAGATTGGCCACAACCTGCGAATGACCAAGACCGAGTTGATCGATGAAGCGATCTCTCTGCTGAGAGAGCGACATAAGTGAGTATGCGTATATAGCAGCATATACGCGAACAAACATGTATATGTTGCTATATATAGACTGGAAAAACAAAGCTCTAGACGTCAGTGCTCTGCCGAGGAATCATGTGCTCGTCGCTCTATCGTGGGGCGGCGGAATCGAGAAAGAGGTCGCCCCAGCAGAGAACCGCCAGAACAACCCCTTCCTGAAATCATGCCTGTCCCGCCTGCCAGGGCGGAACGAGATCAAACGAGAAGCTCAGATCTCAAGATAGGCACGTGTGTTGAAAGCCGCAAGATTCGCGGAATGGGAAAGCTGTGCCCTGTTGGCGGCCCAGGAGAGTGGGCATGCCTGATGTACGACCGCGCCCGGCGCGGGCCGGATCCGTGCGCGTTGCCGCGTGGCAGCGGCAGATCCTGGGCGATGCGGACCGGCGCCGCATCATGGAGGCCGCGCGCCGTCTGGAGCGGCTGACGCACCGGCCAGGGCTGCATGGCGGCTGTCTGCGCCGCACCGGGATCACCCTCCTCTGGACCCTGCTCTATCGCGGTCCGTCGCGGCATGGCGTCTGCGATCCCAGCCTCGAGCAGCTGGCACGCTGGGCGGGCTGTGCCCGGTCGACCGTGCAACTCGCCCTGCAGCGGCTCGAAGCAGCCGGCATCCTGGGCCATGTCCGGCGCGGCCTGGTGGTCGGCGGCCGCTGGTCGCAATGGACCTCGGCCTATCTGTTCGCCACGCCGGACCGCTGGGCTCCAAGCGATACCGACGCTCGGTCAGTCGAAGTCTCTCCAGTGAAAAAGAAGCTCAGGAAGGCGCGAGAAGAGGAGGGACGAGACAGCCTGCCGGTCGCTGCGTTGCAAGGCTTGGCGGCGAAATGGGGATTGCTGCCAGAGGCGATCAGCACGGCCAATTGGGGCGACCGGCCGGCCTGGCCGGCAGCCTCGCGATAAGCGGACATTTTATCGACAGTACGTCCTGGCGACGTTCCGTGGAGGTGATCGTGCGTCAAGCCCGCATCATTGTCTTGGCTCGACGCTGTCGGATCTGGCGGCCATCAAACGTCGTGCTGCCGCGTATTCCGGGCCTGCTCCGCCTTGGGCCAGAAAGGCTTCCACGGCGAGCTCGGTCATGTGGCCTCCTGAGGATAGGTTGGCCTCGTGCCGCCCCAGGTATCGACCGGAAATCGGATCCTGGAGCAACTACCAAGTGTCGCCATTCGGGCTGCGATAAAGTAGATCAAATGGATCGCTCATGGCTTGGTCCTGATGCTGTGAGAGGCCGTCAGCGAAGCGCGGCACACGCCACGAAGGCGAGCGGAACGCCCCACCGACAGGACCACGATTGGACGGTGGGAGAGGCTCTGAATCCTCTCCCACCCTCGTCGCTTGGCTGCCGTTCAGATCTGCGGCACGCCATAATAGTCGGACACGCGCCTGCCATAGCCGGGCGTCGTCCAGGGTGTTTCGTCCGCCGCATAGCTTGGCGCCCCCTCAAGCTGCTCGCGGCTGACATTCACCACGTAGCCGCCCTGCTGCGGATCGTAGGTCAGGGATTTCCAGGGGTGGCGGATGGTAGCTCTCGCCAATGCCCAGAAAACCGCCGAAGCTCATCACTGTGTAGGACACCTGGCCCGAGTACTTATCGAGCATGACGGTGTGGATCGAGCCGAGCTTGTCGCCCTGTGGGTTGTACATCGAGGTGCCCTCGACCTTGTCCAAGGAAATCAGCCGGTCGGTCTCATCCGCGCCGGCATCGCTGACCTCGCCGGGGCCCGAAAGTGGTGTCTGATCCGACATGGTTATCTCCCTGCTGCTGCCGCCTGCTGAAGGCCGGGACCGACGGTTCGAGGGCTTGCCTGCGCCGTCGTCCTCAATGCGCACCCGGCGCAAGCTGGGCGGTGGGGAAGCGTGAGACGGCAGGACATTTCCGGGTCGATCCTGGCGGATAGGGAACGCCGGGCCCTGCCATTGTCTGCTGCCTTCCCTGGGCCCTGAGCGATAGATGCGACGGGCGGGCGGAGCGCCTCGCAGAAGCAGCCCCAGGCTTCTGCGAGGCGCTCCCAGGCCGGGCGCTGTTCAAGCCTATCCTGCGATAACATCGCCCGCCCTGGCTTGCTGCTCCGCGGAGAAGACCCGATCGCCTTCGCGCCGAAAACGCCGTTTGGCGGCTTCCCCTTCCGGTCCGTTGATCGCCTCGGCGGTGAGCAGCAGGGCACCAAAGATCACGGCGGTTTCTTCCTCGCCGAGCCCGGCCTTGATCACCAAGCCACCGAGCTGGATCTTATTGCGGGTGTCCTGCTTGCGAGCGTCCATGCGCAGACGGCTCAGCTGGCGGTCATGCCGGATCAACTGGCGCCGCAGCCGGCTCACCGGTCTGGCCCAGCCCGGCTCGGAAGAGGTCCCCGCGCAGGGCGAGAGCCTGCGCGCGGCGTTCCCTGCGACCGCGGCAGCGCCGGATCGGGGCGAGCAGCTGCGAGCGGCGTTCGCGCGGGAGCCAACCCGCGAAACCGGACAGGAGGCGGAAGCGCGCCGGCAGGCGCTGCGGCAGCCCGATCCGCCGGCGGTGGAACGCGGACAAGACCGGGACAGGGGGCCGGAGCGGTAGGGCGGGCTGGGCGAGCCATTCCGGAGTGCCTGTCGGCTGGCTGATCGCCGGGCTGGTTTTGGCAATGACGGCGCCATCATCGACGTCTGGACCCGATGCTCACTACATACGCGGCAACAGGATCTCCTCTTGCACCCGGGCACCGCAGGCCACAATATGACTACAGTGGTTACGGAGGCTCCTGTGCAGGAAATCCAGCTTCGCGATGCCAAGGCCACCCTGTCAGCCGTCGTGGATCAGGCGAAGGCCGGGCAGCCTTCGGTGATCACCCGGCATGGTCGCCCCGAGGCGGTGGTGGTGAGCTTCGAGGAGTGGCAGCGCCTGTCCCAGGTGCCTTCTTTCGGCCGTCTGCTGATGGCAGCACCGCTGGAGGAGGACGACCTGCCGTCCCGCCAGGGTGGCCTGCGCGATGCGGGGCTCTAACCCCTGTACCTCGTCGACACCAATGTTCTCTCGGCCGCGGCTCCGACCAAAGCGGTGGCCGCGCCAGACCTCGCAAGCTGGATGGACCGCAACAGCCCCTGCCTTTTCCTTTCGGTTATCACGGTGACCGAAGTGGAGGATGGCATCGCCAAGGCCCGCCGTCAGGGTGCCACCAGGAAAGCCGAGAGGCTGTCGGAGTGGCTCGAGACCGTGCTGCACCTTTATGGCGCCCGGATCCTTCCCGTAGATCTGCCAGTGGCAAGGTATATGGGACGGCTCGCCGATCTGGCCCGGGGCAAGGGCTATGACCCTGGCTTGGCAGACGTGACCATCGCCGCCACTGCCCTGCAGCACGGCTACACCGTTCTGACGCGGAATCTTCGAGACTTCGAACCTCTGGAAGTGCCGGCGCTGGATCCTTTCTCAGCACTGCCCTCAGACTTTTCATAAGTCAGGGTGCCCTGCTGCGATCCACGCCCTGCTACTGCTTCTGATTAGATCCGAGCAGCGGCTCACCACCAGGCCTAGCGTCTTCTTGTATAACAACTATTTTAAGTTGTGCAGTCTGTCGCCTCCAGGCCGTTTGCGCCACCTGCCTTGAGCTTGTCCGCAGGGGATGGCCATCGCCCGCCATCCTCCTCAGCTGGTGAGAGGAGAACCCATGCTGTCACGTCCCGACGAGAAATGGCTGCTGCCCGTGCTGGGGGGGTCGTTTGCGGGAGGGGGCGGAATCCTACGCTAAGGCTTTGGCCAGCGATATTCTCCGGTGAGATTGATGTGTTCCCATCCGAGCGGCGAAACATGGGCCAAGAGATCGGGCGATAGCAGCTTTCCATCGCGTTTCTGGTTTGCAACGACCTCGCCGAGCTTCATGGTGTTCCAGAAGATGATGATGGCGGCGAGCAGATTCATGCCGGCGATGCGGTAATGCTGGCCTTCGGCGGAACGGTCGCGGATTTCACCGCGGCGGTGGAAGCTGATTGCCCGCTTCAGCGCATGATGAGCTTCGCCTTTGTTGAGCCCGATCTGGGCACGCCGTTGGAGTTCGGCATCCAGAATCCAGTCGATCATGAACAGGGTGCGCTCGACGCGACCGACTTCCCGCAGGGCTGTCGCGAGCTCGTTCTGCCGCGGATAGGAGGCGAGTTTCCGCAGAATCTGGCTTGGCGCGACGGTCCCGGCAGCAATGGTGGCGGCGATGCGCAGGAT
Organism: Teichococcus aerofrigidensis; assembly: GCF_054073225.1. Classification (NCBI taxonomy): domain Bacteria; kingdom Pseudomonadati; phylum Pseudomonadota; class Alphaproteobacteria; order Acetobacterales; family Roseomonadaceae; genus Roseomonas; species Teichococcus aerofrigidensis. The sequence goes on along the minus strand of NZ_JBSXMU010000024.1, from coordinate 38,388 downwards.
GTCGGGCCAATTGCGCTCGATCATGGCTTGGTTGACCTTTCCGCCGATCAACGCTCGCAGGTGCGCCGGGGCGGCCGACGGATTGAACGCGTAGAGCCGTTTGGATGGCAGGTCGCGGATGCGCGGAGCGAACCGGTAGCCGAGAATGGCACATGCGGCAAAGACGTGATCGGTGAAGCCGCCCGTGTCGGTGAACTGCTCGCGGATATGGCGTCCAGCATCGTTCATCAGCAGGCCATCGAGGATGTAAGGCGCTTCGCTTGCCGTTGCAGGAATCACCTGGGTTGCGAACGGCGCATATTGGTCGGAGACGTGGCTATAGGCTTTCAGGCCCGGGGTATTGCCATATTTCGCGTTGACCAGGTTCATGGCCTCACCTTGCTCTGTAGCGACGAAGAACTGTCCGTCGCTCGAAGCCGACGTGCCCATGCCCCAGAACCGGGCCATGGGTAACGCTGCCTGTGCCTCGACCACCATGGCCAGCGCCCGGTCATAGGCTTCGCCCTCGACCTGCCACCGTCCAATGCGGATCAATTCCCAGAAGGTGTGGGTGTTTGTCGCATCCGCCATTTTGCGCAAGCCGAGGTTGATCCCTTCCGCCAAGATAACGTTCATTAGCCCGATCCGGTCAGCGCAGGGTGCTCCTGTGCGCAGATGGGTGAACGCTTCGGTGAAGCCGGTCGCCGCATCCACCTCCAGCAGGAGATCGGTGATGCGCGTGGGCGGGATCTGCTTGTAGAGATCGAGCACCAGATCTTCGGCGCCTGTCGGCGCGGCGGCTTCGAGTTTCTCGATATGCAGAACGCCGTTTTCAATCGACCCGCCCGGGATCGTGCCTGCGCGAGCGGCACGGCCAAGCTCGCGCAACCGCATGTCGAGGCGAGCTTGCCGGTCTGCCAGCCATTCCTCCGGCCGCAATGGCACAGCGAGACGACCGCCTTCCGCGATGGATTGTGCCGGAACGAGTGCGTGTTTCAGATCGCCATAGCGCCGGGACCTAGTAAGCCAGACATCTCCGGAGCGGAACGCATCGCGCAGATGGAACAGCACCGCGATCTCCCATAGGCGAGCGTCGCCAGCCCTCTGGGCCCGAAGGTGGCGATGCCATTTCGAGCTGGGCCGCAAGAAGCTGGTCATCGCGGCATCGTTCAAACCGGTACGAAGGGCCGTCACCGCTTCCAGAAGCGGCAGTGCAACGGGCGCAGCTCGCAGATCGAGCAGGCGCAACATGCGTGGAGCGTATCGGCGGAAGCGGTGATAACCGTCGAGCACATGATTGAGCGGATCGTCGGCCATGGTGGCGGTCAGCCTGGTTGCCATTGCAACAAGGGTTTTTAAGCCGTCCCACCCTGACCCACTCGCGATGACATCGCCCAGCGGCTGGCCATCATCCTGTGCATCGACCAGGGCGCCCCCGATCTCGGCGAAGGATTTCAGGGTGTCACGCACCACCCCCGCTTCGTCTGCGACCTTTGCATGGCAAATACGCTCCGAAGCACGGTAGAGACGGCCGACGATCCGGTCGTGGGTTTCGACCACTGCGTCGGCCAACATCGCCTGCCATTCCGAGACGCAAACAGCCAAGATCGCAAGCCGCCTGTCCTCCGGGAGATCGCGCATGCCGTCGGCATAATACCGTTCACCCTGCCTGCGCAGACGAGTCACCCGATGGGCAGGAACGCCGGCAAGCAGATCCTCGGGGAGATCGATGCGTTGCAGATATTCGAGCCGGTCGAGCAGCCGGTTGGCCGACGAAGAGTTCGAGCCAGGCTCGAACTGGCGCAGCCACACAAAACGGGTCACCCGATCATCAGCCGTCTCCTCGAGCAATGCCAGCAACTGTTCTCGGATCGACATAGGCAGCCGACTGGCGATCCTCGTCTCGATGCGTCGCTCGGCATCGACGAGAGCCGCGGCACAAAGCCGCTCGATCGTGGATGTCGCGGGAAGGACAGTGCGGGTGCGTCGGCACTCGGCTACGAAGCGACGGGCGATATCCTCGTTCGACACCGCCATCTCGGCTTCTCGGAACAACCATTCCTTCAGCTCGCTCGCACCACGTCCGGAGAAGGTGCGGAAGCCGTAGAGCCCCCGTAACTCGGCAAGATGCTCGTGCCGTGTTTCCTCGCGGGCAGCATAGTCTACGAGATCGTCGGCACCCAGGCCAAGCTGCGCTCCGATAAATTCGATGACCTCTGCAGGGATCAGTTCGCCTGGAGCCAGCACCCGGCCGGGATAGCGCAGGACACACAATTGCAGGGCGAAGCCGAACCTGTTGTGAGCGCGCCGACGCAGCCTGATATGCCCAAGGTCTTCATCACTCAGCGTATAGTGCTTGAGCAAATCCGTCTGTGAAGTCGGCAAGCGCAACAGCGCGTCTTTCTGCCGATCGGTTAGAGTGACGCGACGCGGCATACATGTTCCTTTTTCAAAATCTGATAGCGTTCAAGACGCTTTGTTTATGAAGCTGGTTGAGATACATTTCCAGAGGTCAATGCAATCGTGGCCGAAGCGCCGCCTCAAACCAACGTTTGTGATACATGCTGATCGGATATGCCCGCGTCTCCAAAGCCGATGGCTCGCAGTCTCTCGACCTGCAGCACGACGCCTTGCGCGCCGCAGGTGTCGAACGGGACAATATCTATGATGATCTTGCTTCCGGCGGTCGTGATGATCGCCCTGGCTTGACTGCCTGCCTCAAGTCATTGCGTGACGGCGATGTGCTGGTGGTCTGGAAGCTCGATCGCCTCGGACGATCGCTTGCCCATCTGGTCAACACGGTGAAGGAGCTGTCAGACCGCAAGATCGGCCTGCGGGTTCTGACTGGAAAGGGCGCTCAGATCGACACCACGACTGCGTCCGGTCGCATGGTGTTCGGAATCTTCGCCACCTTGGCCGAGTTCGAGCGGGATCTGATCCGAGAGCGCACCATGGCGGGTCTCGCCTCCGCGAGAGCGCGCGGTCGCAAGGGCGGACGAAAATTCGCGCTCACCAAAGCTCAGGTGCGTCTCGCGCAAGCCGCCATGGCCCAGCGCGATACTTCAGTTTCCGATCTCTGCAAGGAACTCGGCATCGAGCGCGTCACTCTCTACCGATATGTCGGTCCCAAAGGCGAGCTCAGAGACCATGGAAAGCATGTTCTCGGACTTACGTAGCAACTCGTTTCTTTTCGCAGGTTGAGCCACCTCCGCGCTTCATCAGAAAACTGAAGGAACCTCCATTGAATCGAACTAATATTTTTTTTGGTGAATCGCATTCTGACTGGTTGCCTGTCAGAGGCGGAGAATCTGGTGATTTTGTTTTTCGACGTGGTGACGGGCATGCCTTCGCGAAAATCGCACCTGCTTCCCGCCGCGGTGAGCTCGCTGGAGAGCGTGACCGCCTCATTTGGCTCAAAGGTCGAGGTGTGGCTTGCCCCGAGGTGATCAACTGGCAGGAGGAACAGGAGGGTGCATGCTTGGTGATAACGGCAATTCCGGGAGTACCGGCGGCTGATCTGTCTGGAGCGGATTTGCTCAAAGCGTGGCCGTCAATGGGGCAGCAACTTGGCGCTGTTCACAGCCTATCGGTTGATCAATGTCCGTTTGAGCGCAGGCTGTCGCGAATGTTCGGACGCGCCGTTGATGTGGTGTCCCGCAATGCCGTCAATCCCGACTTCTTACCGGACGAGGACAAGAGTACGCCGCAGCTCGATCTTTTGGCTCGTGTCGAACGAGAGCTACCGGTGCGGCTCGACCAAGAGCGCACCGATATGGTTGTTTGCCATGGTGATCCCTGCATGCCGAACTTCATGGTGGACCCTAAAACTCTTCAATGCACGGGTCTGATCGACCTTGGGCGGCTCGGAACAGCAGATCGCTATGCCGATTTGGCACTCATGATTGCTAACGCCGAAGAGAACTGGGCAGCGCCAGATGAAGCAGAGCGCGCCTTCGCTGTCCTATTCAATGTATTGGGGATCGAAGCCCCCGACCGCGAACGCCTTGCCTTCTATCTGCGATTGGACCCTCTGACTTGGGGTTGATGTTCATGCCGCCTGTTTTTCCTGCTCATTGGCACGTTTCGCAACCTGTTCTCATTGCGGACACCTTTTCCAGCCTCGTTTGGAAAGTTTCATTGCCAGACGGGACTCCTGCAATCGTCAAGGGATTGAAACCTATAGAAGACATTGCTGATGAACTGCGCGGGGCCGACTATCTGGTATGGCGCAATGGGAGGGGAGCAGTCCGGTTGCTCGGTCGTGAGAACAATCTGATGTTGCTCGAATATGCCGGGGAGCGAATGCTCTCTCACATCGTTGCCGAGCACGGCGACTACCAGGCGACCGAAATTGCAGCGGAACTAATGGCGAAGCTGTATGCCGCATCTGAGGAACCCCTGCCTTCTGCCCTTCTCCCGATCCGGGATCGCTTTGCAGCTTTGTTTCAGCGGGCGCGCGATGATCAAAACGCAGGTTGTCAAACTGACTACGTCCACGCGGCGATTATAGCCGATCAAATGATGAGCAATGCCTCGGAACTGCGTGGGCTACATGGCGATCTGCATCATGAAAACATCATGTTCTCCAGTCGCGGCTGGCTGGTGATAGATCCCGTCGGTCTGGTCGGTGAAGTGGGCTTTGGCGCCGCCAATATGTTCTACGATCCGGCTGACAGAGACGACCTTTGTCTCGATCCTAGACGCATTGCACAGATGGCGGACGCATTCTCTCGTGCGCTGGACGTCGATCCGCGTCGCCTGCTCGACCAGGCGTACGCTTATGGGTGCCTTTCCGCAGCTTGGAACGCGGATGGAGAAGAGGAGCAACGCGATCTAGCTATCGCGGCCGCGATCAAGCAGGTGCGACAGACGTCATACTAGATATCAAGCGACTTCTCCTATCCCCTGGGAACACATCAATCTTACCGGAGAATATCGTTGGCCAAAGCCTTAGCGTAGGATTTCGCCCTCTCCCGCAAACGACCCCCTGGGGCTCGTCGCCTGCGGCGGCGCGATGGTGCTGGCCTGGACCAAGGCCGCGTCGCAATTGATCCCGCCGGGCTATCGTCTGAACCTGTGGGATCTGGCCCGGGAACACTGGCGCTACACCAACAATTTGGCCGCCTATCTCGACTGGCGCTGGCCGCAGATGATCGAGGGCGGCTATCCGCAGGCCTTCCTCGCCGCGGCGCTGCCGGGAGCGCTGGCCATCGGGCTGCTGGTCGCGGTGACGCGCTGGACCTGGATCGCCATGGTGCAGGCGGCGCTGGGCTGGGCCGTCGGCGGGCTGCTGGGCCTGGGGCTGATGCGCTGGGCGCCGCTGCCGAGCGAGGCGCTGCGCGGCCTGGTCATGCCGGGGCTGGCGCTGCTGCTCGGGGTGCTGGCGCCGCTGTTGCTGCTGCCGCCGCGCGATCCGACGCCGCTGCGCGGCACCCGCATCATGCGGCATAAAGGCAAGAGCTGGCGCGCCGCCAGACAGGCGATACGCAAGGGGTAGACCGCCCTGGCCGGGGTGGTGCTGCATTCCTAGGCGGAGGTGCGGCACCTGGCGGTGATCGGTATCACCGGCAGCGGCAAGTCGGTGGCGCTGCAGGGGCTGATGCAGACCGCCTTCGCGCGCGGCGACCGGCACGTGGTCGCCGATCCGGATGGCAGCGCCCTGCGGCTGTTCCACCGCGAAGGCGACGTGATCCTGAACCCGGCCGATGCCCGCAGCGCGCGCTGGGACATGCTGGCCGAGATCGAGGAGCCGACCGATTACCGGCTGCTGGCCGAGACGGTGGTGCAGTCCGCGCAGGCGGAGGGGGGCAGCGAATGGGTCTCCTGCGCGCGCGAGGTGTTCGCCGCCTGCCTGGAAACATAGCACCGGCATGCGCTGGGTGACACCGAGGCGTTCGTCGCGGCAATGGCCACCGCCGGGCGGGACAAGCTGGCGCAGCTCTGCGAGGGTACCGCGGCGCAGCGCTACTTCGAGACCGGCAACGAGAAGATGCTGGCCGGCATCATGGGCACGCTGGCGCCCGCCCTGGGCAGCCTGCGGCCGCTCGCCGGTGTGCAGGGCGCGCCCTTCTCGGTGCGGCGCTGGATGCGGGAAGGCGGGGGCACGCTGTGGATGCCCTACCGGGCCAAGCAGATCCCGGCGCTGCGCGGGCTGATCTCCTGCTGGATGGGGCTGGCGATCTCCGAGGCGCTGTCGCTGCCGCCCTCGGCGACGCGGCGGATCTGGTTCCATGTCGACGAGCTGGACGCCTTTGCCGATCCGGCGGCGCCGGGGCTGATCCGCGCCTGGCGCGAATTCTCGCCGCGCGAGCTGTACCCCACCGGATATGCGCCAAGCCGCAACGTCCGCACGCTGGTGACGGTGGATGAGCGGGCGGATGGCTGGCACATCTGCTTCATGCAGGATTGGGGCACGCCAGGGCCCAGCGTCACCAACACCGTCGAGCTGCTGGCGACCGCCATGTATCGCGAGGCCTGCGCTATCGCTGAACAGCAGGCCGGCCGCGCTGGCGGCGTGCGTGGTCTGGTGGGGCGGGTCAGGAGCCGCCTGGGTCTGGCACAGCCCGATCCGGCGCGCTTCTGGTTCTACGAGCACACGCCGCCGCGTGGCGACGGCCTGCTGCGGGAAAGCTTCCGTCGCGTGGTGCTGCGCTTTGAGGGGGGCCAGTACCGGCAGTCGGAGTGGCAGTGCTACAAGGTCGTTCCCGCGCTGATCCAGTCGGCCCGGTACGATTGTGCGCGCGAGGCTTCTCAAGGGAAAGGCCAGACACTTCTGCCCAAGCAGAACTAAGGTGGGTCCATAGTAGGTACGCTGGCGCTCAGTCGTTGACGGCCGAAACCTTCTGCCGCACGCTGCTTCGCGGATCAGCGTAGCAAGGAATAGCGGGACCAAGTGGCGGATGAGGTGACATTCGGCGGGGCCGTGGCCGCTGCCCGCAAGACGCTCCGGCTGAGCCAGAAGGATCTCGCCGCACGCGTCCTGAAGGAGGACGGTTTCCCGATCACTCCGCAGTATCTCAACGATATCGAACACGACCGGCGGAGCCCGACGACGGACCACATGGTATCTGCCCTCGCCGAGGCGCTCGGCGCGGACCCGGAGTACTTCTTCATCCTTGCAGGGAAGGTGCATCCCGAGGACATCCGCAAGGCCGCGTCCGCGTCGCCGGAGCGTGTGCGAGAGGCGGTGCTCGCCTTCCGGAAGAGCCTCAGCAAGGGGAAGCGACGCTGATGGTCCGCTATATTCCGGACCCGACGGGACGCTTCCAGCAACGGCCATTCTATACGGAGGCTGAACTTGACCGGGAGTGCGAGAGCATCGTCATCCGGTTCCTGCGGAAGCATCGCGGGAAGGTCGAGTTCCCGATCGAGACCGAGGATCTCAAGACCCTGATCGAGGATGAGGTCCAGGACCTCGACCAGTATGCCGACCTGAGCGCCTACGGGTCAGATGTCGAGGGCGTCACCGTGTTCGAGCCGGGCCGAAAGCCCCGTGTCCGCATCGCAGCCTCCCTCGCCGAGGATGACCGGCGGGAGAACCGTCTGCGTACGACGCTGACCCACGAGTACGGCCACGTGCGATTCCATGGGTACCTCTTCGAGGCACACCCGAGGACAGCGGATCTCTTCGAACCGGTCCGCGCGAAGCCGCGAGTCGTGAGCTGCAAACGCGATGGGATGATCGACGCCCCGAAGGGTGACTGGATGGAATGGCAGGCGGGGCATGTGTGCGGCGCGCTGCTCATGCCGGTGTCGGCCGTGAGGAGGACGATCGTGCCCTTCCACGAGCGGCTGGGCTCGTCCGAGCCGGTGCGCGCCACAGGCGAGGTCGGGCAGGAGATGATCGAGGCCGTGGTAAAGGCCTACCAGGTCTCGCGGGACGCGGCGCGCGTGCGGCTCTCCTGCCTCGGCTACCTCGGCATCCCCTCAGGTTCCGGAACCCTCTTCGCGTCTCTTTGAGCGACTGAACGAATCGGTCTTGAAACCAGCCGAGGATCGCTCCACCTTTCAGTATACGCACATCTGCTGATTAGCGGTGTGGCGAGGAAAGGAGGTGATTCACATGGCAGGCAAGAACCAGCACGTCGTTCCCCACGAGGACGGCTGGGCGGTCCGCGGCGCGGGCTCCCAGCGGGCGACCGCGGTGTTCGACACGCAGCGCGAGGCAATCGACCGGGCGCGGGAGATCTCCCGCAACCAGGACTCGGAACTGCTGATCCATGGCCGCAATGGCCGCATCCGTGAGCGCGACAGCAACGGCAACGACCCCACCCCCCCACGGGGCTGACCTGGAGAGGGCCGTGTCCTTGGACAGGGTCCTTTCTCCCCTTCCCCACGAACGCAGTGCCAGAGGAGGCAGCATGGCGGACTACCGGATCGACTGCATCAACAGGCCTGATCACGATAGTCGACATGACCGGATCACGCACGCCGGCGGGTCGAAACCAGACGGTGCGGGTCGCTGGAAGGACACCGTCCCCAACATCGTCCGGTTCATCGAGACGAAACAGCACCGCTTCTATACGGGCAACGGCAATCATCGGACCTGGGTGGGCGTGCGCACCAGCGTCGCTGGCCACAAGTACATTCAGACCTACGCGAACGAGCAGTGGAACGACAACCTGCTTGCTCAGCCCGAGTGCTCGTAATCCTCAGCAACAGGAGCTAACCCTATGTTCAAGATTACGGGCCTCGACAAGCTGACGCGGGAGATGGACGAGCTTGCGAAATTCACGAAGGCGATCGATGGCAGACTCGTCAACGTGAGGTTTGATCCCAAAGATCCTGCAAGCATGCAAGCGGCCATCCGCCAGATGGAGGCGGCGGTGGACGCGAAGGCGGCGCCATACCGGTCCAACAAGCTGGTGATGGACCTTGCGGCCAAGAGCAAGGAACAGTTTCGCCGGGCAATTCGCTCGCGGAAGTCCCCCTCGGCCTCGTGCTGATCAGCCGGATGCGCGGTCCAGCACTCGCCTTACCTGCCACGGCCGCCATTCCGCCCCTCCCCGCGGCGTCCGCACGCCGCGGGCAGTGAGTGCGTCCGCGAGCTGCTGGAGCGTCGTTGCCCCCGCTCGACGCGCCGCCTCGACATAGGGCAGCACCTCTGCCGCGCGCCGGGCGGCCTGCCCCGACCACACCACGCGGGCGTTGGCGGCGGTGGTGGTATCGCCCGGCCGAAGCTGCGGGTTGCCGAGCCGGACTCCTCTCGCCTTCGCAGCAGCTAACGCTGCCTTTGTCCGCGTTGACGTCGCCCGGGCCTCCTCTTCCGCGACGAGGGCCATGACGCCGATGGTGAGACGGTTGGCGTAGGGCATATCGGCGGCGAGGAACTCGATGCCGGCTTTTTCCAGGCCGAGCAGGAAGTGGGCGTCGCGCGCCAAGCGGTCGAGCTTGGCAATGAGGAGGGTGCAGCGGCGCAGGCGGCACTCGGCCATGGCGAGCGCAAGCTGAGGGCGGTCGCGCTTTCTCCCGCTCTCGACCTCCTCGAAGGCGGCGACCACGGTTCCGCCGCAACCGACCACATGGCGGGCAACAGCCTCGCGCTGGGCCCCGAGGCCGAGACCGGAGCGTCCCTGCTTGTCGGTGGAGACGCGGTAATAGGCCACGAAGCGCAGGCCGGCGGGGGCGGTTTGGACGGTCATAAGGCTTCGATCCTGCCCTGCCGCGCCTCATTTCACAATCTGAAAGGTCCCTTTCTAACATGCATCCTGGCACTTAACTCCGCCCGTTTTTGACGGAACTGGTCAGTAAGACGCCTCCATCAACATGGAGACCTTCTCGTGAGCCGGACCAAGAGCCACGCTGATGCCGAACGCCTTCGCGCGACTGCCCTGCGCCACCTCGGCCTCGACCTGCCGCCCTCCGTCCGTGAGCCTGTCGCGGCCTCTGCCGTGCGCTGGCTCACGGCGTCGCCGTCCCGCACCCGTCCGACGACTCATGGGCATCTTCGCCTTTCGCCCACCGCGACCCGCACCCTCGACCGCGTCAAGCGCGCCCTTGCCTGGATGAGTGACCCGCGGCGCCATCACGGCGGGGAAACTTCTGCCATGGCCCGCAAGACGCTCCGCGCTGCGGAGGAGGAGCGCGTGGACTTCCCCGGCCTCATCGGCCTCTGCGACCTGTTTCAGCGTCAGCGCACCGCTGCAATCCGGGCAAGAGCGCTGCGTAAGCCGCGCACGACGACCCTCACGGTCGCCCTACCCCGCACGGAGGCGAGCGCGTCGCGGATCACCTCCGAGGCCGCGCTCGCCGCGCTTGGGCGCGAGGCGGGCAACTGCCTCGCCGACCTCGGCCCCGGCGACCGTCATCGGCGCGACCTGCGGGCCGGCGACGCCGAGTTCTGGCGCATCGCGGACGCGGACGGCCAACTCCTCGTCGTCGTCCGGACCGATCCCTCGGATGCCACGGTGGAGGAGGCGCACGGGCCCCGGAACGCCATCCCCACGCCCCGCGCCCGCGCGGCTCTTGTCGAGTTCATCGCCGCTCGAGGCCTGTCGGCAAGAAGCGGGATGTACCCCGCCGCGATCTCAACGGAACTCGTGGAGGCATTCGCGGCAGGAACCCTCCTGCAGCGGGAGGCCATCGTCGCGGGCGTGCCCTGCCAGATCGAGATTGCCGCGCTCACGGTCGCCGGCGTGGCGGGCAGTGGGGAGGGGTGCTGGATGCTGACGAGGGGCGCCGGCTGGTACAGCCCGTGGTCCTGGACCGCGAGGGCGTTCCCGCCGGTGCAGAGTGACAGGGAGGAAGAGGACGAAGAGATCCACGTTGCCGAGGCGATTGCGCGGGGGTGGCTCCGCGCCGCCTGCCGCGCTGACCCGGGCTTTGCCCTCGACCTCCACGCCGCCTTCGCCGAGGCCCCTGCTTGGTTCCGCGACGACTGGTTCGGGACGGCCCTGGAGGAGGGCGGCGCGCGGTGAGCATCCCCTCCGCCAAGGCCCCGCCCCCGGATGCGACCGTCTTTCTCGACTTTGAAGCCTCCTCGCTTGGGGGCTGGCCGGTCGAGGTCGGCCTCGCCTGGTTCGATCCCTCGGCCCCTGCCGAGGGCTTCCTGAGCGTCAGCTTTCTCCTTCGCCCCGAACCTGACTGGGACGAGGTGGACTGGGATCCGCTAGCGGCGGTGGTGCACGGCATCGCGCTCGACAACCTCCGCCGCGAAGGTACGCCTGCCCCCGAAGCCGCCCGCGCGGTTGCCCGCCTCGTGGCCGGCCGCACCCTCATGAGCGATGCCGCCGATTTCGATAGTGCCCTCCTCCTGCGCCTCTTCGAGGCGATGCCGGAGGCGGCACCGGACGTGCGTGTCCTCGACCTCGCAGGCCTTCTTCGCCGGCTCGAGCCGGAGGCAGTCGCGCTCTACGACGCCACCCTCGCCGCAACACCGACACCCCACCGGGCCGGCCCGGACGCGCTCCGACTTGCCCGCGCTTGGCACGCGGCGCTCACCGGGCCGCATGGGCCCTGACCCGTCGTCCGGCTCGACGCGGAAGCGGCGGGCGCGCAACAATGGCGTCCTCATGTGGGATATCTCGCCCCCGTCACGCCACGCTCAGGTGAGCGCGCTCCTCCGGCTCGCACTCGACATGGCGGGCACGCGCGAGGGGCTGTCGCTCGCCGACATCGCGGCTCGGGCCGGGGTGTCACGGCGCACCGCCGAACGCCACCTCGCCGTGCTGAAGGTCGTCTTCCCGGCGGTCGAGCCCGTTCTCGGCGATGGTCGGTCGCTCCGCTGGCGCCTCCCGTACGGCTACGTCTCCCCCTTCCTCGCACCCACCGCCATCGAGTTGGCCGAACTGGACGCCGCAGCCGCGCGACTGCAGCGCGAGGGCGCGCCGCCCGAACGCGCCGCCGCGCTCGAGAGTCTTGCCGCTCGCGTCCGCGCAGCGACGCGCTCGGGCCCTCTCCTCAGGGTGGCGCCAGACGTCGAGAGGCTCATGGAGGCCGAGGGCACGGCGGCTCGCCCGGGACCGCGGCCGGCACTCGTCCCCGGTCTGCTCGCGAAGGTCCGCCAAGCGATCCTCAGCGATCACGAGCTCGATATCACCTACGCCCGGCCGGGCGCGGAGCCCACTATGCGACGCCTCCGACCGTTCGGCGTGCTGCACGGCGCCCTGCCCTACCTCGTGGGCTCCGTCGCCGGCACCCCAGGCGACCCGACGCTCTTCCGGTTGGACCGCGTCCGGGGCGTCGCGATCCGACCGGAAACCTTCGTCCGCGATCCCGGCTTCGACCTCGCGGCCTGGGCGGAACGGTCCTTCGGCGTGTTTCAGGGTGACGAAGCGGACGACGTGGTGCTGCGCTTCTCGGCTGCGATCGCGGCCGACGCGCGGGCTTGGCGGTTCCATGGCACGCAGACGACAGAGGAGCTGCCCGACGGACGGCTCCTCGTCCGGTTCACCGCCTACGGCCGGCGCGAAATGGTCCACCACCTTGCAACCTGGGGCGAGCACGTTGAGGTGCTGGAGCCGGCCAGCCTGCGGCGGGAGCTAGCAGCGTGGGCGCGGGATCTCGCTCGGCATCACCGGCGCGCGAGCGCAATCGTCAGCAGGGACAAGGAGGAGGCGTGATGTCGTTCGTCCTATGCGGCAGTGACCGCACAGCCCAGGGGCTGCGCTCCTTTCTCGACTGCCTCGCTGTCCTCCGATCACCGGCCCGCGCCAAACCGATGTGCGGCCTCCTTCGCTTCCTGGAGCGTGCCGGTCCTCTTCTCCGCGAGCCGGCCTCCGTACCCACGCCTCCTCTCTCCACGCCATCGCTCGACCCTATGTGCCTGGAGGAGATCATGCACCGGCTCGCGGAGCCGATCCGGTCGGCGCGCACGGCGGGCGCATTCCTCAATGTCTGGTCCGTCGCTAGCTTAGGGCGAAACGAACTGCGCAACGCGGCGGTGCTCGCATGGTTCCTCGACCCACGCGGCTCCCACGGCCTCGGTCCCGCGGTGCTCCGGGACCTCCTTCGCCTCGCGGCTGATCGCGCCGGATGGCTATTCTTCGCCGCAAACCCCTCGCGAGCGGTGGTGCGCACAGAGGATTGGCCGCTCGGAAGCGAGACGGACCGCGTGGACATCGCGATCGACGGCGACGACTTCGTCGTCTTCATCGAGGTGAAGATCGACGCGATCGAAGGGTCGGAGCAGTTGGCTCGCTATGTGGAGCGCGCGAGGGAGAAGGCACGCGTCCTCCGGAGGCCGCATGCCCACGTCATCTACCTGAGTCCCCGCCCTCCCACGGCGAATTACTCTGGCCTTGCCACCGTGACGTGGCAGGACGTCGCGCGGCTGCTCGCGCGAAGGAAGCGCGATGGCCTTGCCGGTATCCTGGCCGATCAGTTCGCCCAGCACGTTCGCACCCTTTCCTGAGGAGTGACCATGTCAGAACCCGAACTCGATAGCCTCATCGTCCAACACCTCGCAGACCTCGATAGGACAACGCTTCGGATCGGCCTCATTCAGGGCCTGGTTCTTGAGGCCCTGTGTGAGATCGTAGCGGAGTGGGCGGAGGAGAACGGGTGGCACGCCGATTTCAAAATGGCGGAGGATGGGATTTGGTTTGCCGACTGCTGGCTCGCGCCGCGTGGTTGGCGGACAAAGGACTCCAAGAAGGAGGATGCGTATGACGCATGGTTTGAGCTGGACGCGGGAGCAGGGGACGATCAGGAGTGGAGGGAGGGTCAGGACACTTGGTTCCTTACTCGCCTTTGCCGAGTCGGCTTCGGTCAGGTCGGGCTCAAGTTCAAGACGGATCTGAGGAAAGGGCGGGCTTGGAAACAGGCTTTCGCGCAGATGGGGGAGATCGTGAAGGACACAAAATTTGCTCCCGACGCGGAGTACTCATTCTTCCTCCCCTTTAACCTTGAAGCGGCGGCGCTTGCTCGTGCCCTGGAGGAGGAGAATGTCGGGTCTGCGCTTGAACCTTTCAGCAGTATCCTGGAAGAGTTGAGGCGGGCACTGCCAGCCTTCGACAATGTCGTCCAGCATCTCCGGCCCGAAGTGACCTGAAAAGTCAGAGACAGGTGCTCAGCATCGCCCGCCGGACCTGGGCGGGCGACCAGCGCCGGCCGCCGCGTGACGCCGGCACGCCGCGGGCCATGAGGGCCTCCGCAACCTCTGCAAGCGTCGTAGCCCCCGCACGGCGCGCTCCCGCGATGTAGGGCAGCACTGCAGCCGCGCGCCGCCGAGCATTCTCCACCTGCACGGCGTTGCCCTTGGCGGAAGCAGCAGGATCGCCCGCGAGCACGCGAGGGTTGCCGAGCTGTACGCCACGCGCCCTTGCGGCAGCGAGCGCCGACTTGGTGCGCGCCGAGGTCATGCGTGCCTCCTCCTCGGCGACGGCGGCCAGGATGTGCACGGTGAGGCGGTTCACCGCCGACATGTCGGCGGCGACGAACTCGACGTCGCTCTCCATGAGATTTGACACGAAGGCGACGTTGCGGGCGAGGCGGTCGAGCTTGGCGATGACGAGGGTGGCGCGTCCGGTGCGGCAGGCGGCGAGGGCTGCGGCGAGTTGCGGCCGGTCCTTCTTCCGCCCGCTCTCCACCTCGACGAACTCGGTCGTGATGACGCCCCCCGTGCCGATGACGTGGCGGGCGACGGCCTCACGCTGCGCCTCGAGGCCGAGGCCAGAGCGGCCCTGTCCCTCGGTCGAGACGCGGAGGTAGGCGATGAAGTGGGGTGGCGTCTCGGGGTCGTCCATGGCGCGATCGAAGCCGGGCCGGGCCTATTTTTCAACCCCAAACGACCGTTTGAGGAATTGTGACACCTCGCCACGCAGTACAACTTCCCCATCATACGTAATGGCCGGAACCCGCTTCAGAGCAGAAAGTGCTCCAGTCGCTGCTTGCGCTCCTCCCAGTCCGCCATGTAGCGCACCAGGAGTTGCCAGAACGCCGGCCCATGGTGTGGCTCAAACCGATGGCACAGTTCGTGGCAGATCACGTAATCTATGCACGGGGTTGGCGCCTTAATCAGGTTCCGGTTCAGCACTAGCCGCCCTCCGGGCGTCATCGAGCCCCAACGTCCCTCCAGCTTTCGAATGATTAGCCCAGTAGGCCGCGCTCGATCCGGTTCGCGGAAACCAGCTACGGTCTGTTCAATCCGCTCCAAGAATTTCTTCTTGGCACGATCCATGTACCACGCTTCGACCAACTCACGTGTCGCCTCGCGGTCCCGCGGTCGATGGCTATCGACGAGGAGAAATCCGCGCGTCAGCCGGACGCCTGCCTGGATGCCCAGCCTTACCTTCAGGCGGTACTGCCTTCCTAGGTAGAGGTGGGTTTCTCCCGAGACGTATTCCCGCGGCGGAGTTCTCTCGGCGAAGCTGACAAAAAAGCGTCGCTGCCGTGCAATCCATGCGGCTCTCTTGCGGACGACCTCCGTCACCTTCTCGATCGAGGCACCAGCCGGCGCTACGACATGAACGTCGCCACCCGGTAGAACGCTTATCTCGACCGTCTTCCGGTTCCGCCGCTCGACACGGAATTCGATGGCGTCCAAGCCGTACTCCAAGCGATGAACCGTAGTCGGGATCATGTGGTCCGCGCCCGTGCGACCCGAAGGATCTCCTCGGTCAGCTCGTCCAGTTGCGCCAGCGGCAGCTCGATCCCCTGGGGCTTTAGGCTGTCCCAGAAGTAATCGTCGATCGCATTGATCAGGCCTTTCTGAGCCTCGTCGTTGTTCCAGAAATCGACGATAAGGTGGCCGGCAATGAGGACGGCGATGTCCTTGGCGGTCTGGGCAGCTACTGTCTCACGGGCTGGGTCGCCCTCTCCGTTCGCGAATGCACCCTGCAAGATGCGGTAGTAGGCCTGAGCGTCAGGGTTGTTCGCGATTACCCCAGAAACATCGGCTTTCCCTTTGCCCTGCGCGACATCGCCTGCCACCGCGGTCACCTTGGCCAGGTAGTCCTTCTCCGAAAGTCGCTTCTCCCGATAGGCGGCGATTGTCTCTTCCAGCATCCTGGAGAAGGCCTTGTACAACACAGGGTCCTCGCCGATTTTCTCGGAAATGGTCCTCTTGGTAGCGCTGGCGATGCGATCTGCCTTGGACGCCGCCGAAGTCTTGGTCTCCGCAAGAACGCTCTCGATCGCCTTCGTGTCGGAAATGTTGACGCTCTCGATGATGACCGTGGCCGGGTCGGCGATCACGTGCTTGTCCAGCAGGCCTCGGATCTTCGACTCATAGGCGCTCATGTCGACAGCCTCCTGGTAGCGGATCCGCACCGAGCGCCGTAGCGCGTCGAACCGCTTCCAGTCCTTCGAGAAGGTCCCGAGCTGCTTGTCGCTGAAGACGTCGAAGGTCTTGTCCGAACCGAGCGCGATATGCAGGGATCGGCCGAAGGCCCGCAGCGCATCGTAGAAGACGTCGCGCAGAGCATCGTCGGCGAGGTGGACCTCCATCGCTTCCTGGTCGTACTTGTTCGCCACTCCCTGGAAGCAGTCCCAGACGTCCCCATGCCGCTCGGGCAGCTTGCGGATCTCGCCGCGGACGTCGCGGACGGTATCGTCCAGGTCCTTGTCCTCGAAGCCCTGCAGGGAGCCGTAGGCGGTCAGGGCCTGATCGAGCTCGCCTAGCAGCCCCTCGTAGTCGACAATGAAGCCGAACGGCTTCGGCTTGGCGTCATCCCCGTCAAAAAGCCGGTTCACCCGGGCTACCGCCTGAAGCAGGTTGTGCTCCCTCAGCGACTTGCAGATGTAGAGCACAGTGTTCCGCGGTGCGTCGAAGCCGGTCAGCAGCTTGGACACGACGATCAGGATCTCCGGATCCCCGCTGCCCTTGAAGGCCTCGATGATGGCACGGTTGTATTCCTCCTCCGTGCCATAGGCCTTCATCATCTTGTCCCAGAACTTGCGAACGCTGTCGTTGGAGGCCTCGTCGACGGCGTCGTTGCCCTCCCTGTCGTCGGGCGGCGAGATGACCACCGCGGAGGAGACATGGCCGATGTCGTCCAGGATCTCCTTCATCCGGATTGCCGCGGCCTTGGAAGGCGCGACCAGCTGGGCCTTGAAGCCGGTGCCCTGCCAGGACTTCCGGAAGTGCTCGGAGACGTCGACCGCCTTGGCGTAGAGCGCCTGCTCCGTCTGGGAGAGCAGCTGCATGCGGCTGAACTTCGATCGGAGATCCGCCTTCTGCTGCTCGTTCAGCCCCTCGGACAGCTTGTCGAACCACCCGTCGATGGTCTTGCCCGTCACCTTCTGGTCCACCAGGCGCCCCTCGTAAAGGAGGGGGACGACCGCCCCGTCCTGCACGGCCTGGTTGATCGTGTAGGTGTGGATCATGCCGCCGAACTGAGTGAAGGTGTTTCGCTCCTTCTTCAGCAGCGGCGTCCCGGTGAAGGCGATAAAGCATGCGCGCGAGAGCAGCTGGCGCATGCGGGCGGCGAAGCTCCCGCTCTGGGAGCGGTGGCTCTCATCCACCAGGACGAACAGATCCTCCTCCGTCATGCGCAAGTCGGTCGCCCGGGCCGCGATCTTGAACTTGTTGATGATCGCCGTGATCAGGCGTTCCCCGGCTATCAGCCTGTCGGCCAGGTCCTTACCACTGGCGGCGCGGACCGGCGCCATGTCGCAGGCCCTGAAGGTGGCAGCGATCTGCTTGTCGAGGTCGTCACGGTCCGTGACGATCAACAGCCGCGGTGCTTGGACGGCCCGGTCGAACACCAGCGCCTTGCCGAGCATGACCATGGTCAGGGACTTGCCCGAGCCCTGGGTGTGCCAGATCACGCCGCCGCGGCGGCGCCCCTCCCCATCGCGCTCCCTGATCCGGGCGAGGGTCCTGCGGATGCCGAAGAACTGCTGGTAGCGCGCCACCTTGCGGATGCCGGCGTCGAACACCGTGAAGACCCGGACGAGTTGCAGCAGCCGGTCCGGCCGGCAGAGGGCATACAGGGTCCGGTCCTGCTCGGTCGCCAGGCGCGGTCCCGCGGCGGCGGCCTTCTCGAAATGCGTCCGGAGCCCCGCGAAAGGCCCCGAGAACAGGGCTTTCAGCTGCGCCGCCGGCAGGGGGGTGTTGGCGGCCGCGGTCACCTCGGCCTCGCTGTCCTCCTCGTCCGTCCAGCTCAGCCAGAACTTCTTCGGCGTGCCCGTGGTGGCGTAGCGGGCCTCGCCCGGCTTCGTCGCGATGAGGATCTGGGCGTAGTGGAACAGGGTCGGGATGTTCTCAGGCTTCTGGTAGCCGATGAGCTGGCTGACGCCCTGAGCGACGTCCTCCGTCTGGCCCTTGTTCTCAATGATGACGAAGGGAATGCCGTTGACGAAAAGGACGATGTCGCAGCGGCGCATCTCGGTGGAGGCCGTGCGCTCCACCCGGAACTCGGCCGAGGCGTGGTAGCGGTTGCTGGCGGGATCGTCCCAGTCGATGAAGCGGATCGTGTGGCTCTTGGCGTCGCCGTCAACGACCTTCTGGACTGAGACGCCGAGAATGAGCGTGTCGTAGAGGTCCTGGTTGGTGCCGATGAGGCCCTTCAGCTTGTCGGGCGCGGGCTTCAGCGCGCGGATCGCCTCCTCGGCGTCGGCCGCGTTGAAGCGGTGCTCCACGCCGTAGCGGGTGAAGGCGTTGATCGCCAGGATGCGTTCTGCCAGCACGTCCTCCAGCAGCACGCGCGACAGCTTCCCGCGGCGGGCCTCGACGTCCTGCTGGGCCAGGATCTCGAAGCCGAGCGCAGCCAGAAGCTGGAGGGCCGGGACTTGGCTGGCGGCCTTCTCGGTGGGATCGAAGCCTTCCATGACGCGGCCTAGACCTTCACCCGCCATTCGCCGGTCAGCAGCTTCTGCATCAGGCCACGCTTCTGACGCTTAAGCGCCTCGATTTCCGTTACGATGCCGGTCAACTCGGCCCGTGAGATCTCGATTACGGCGGCAATGGCAGCTTGTTCCGCGGCCTCGGTTGGCAGGGTCAGCTTACCTTGCAGGAAGCGGTCATTGGTGATCGCAATCGTGTTCTTGGCACCCTTCTGAACAAGAGGATGAAGGTAATTGGACGCGGCGATAGGCGCCTCGAAGAGCGTATCGAGAATGGTGCCAAGAGCGTAGGTTGCTGGCGTAAAAACCCCATACAAAGGAGACACGATGACGGGCTTGTCGACCCGACTCTGCTTGATGATGCCGAGGGGGAAATCGCCTGTAGGGCTCTTGGTGTAGACGATGTCGCCCGGCAAAACACGGTTGTAGTGCGCCGTCTGCGCTGCTGCGAAGGAGCGCCCAAGGTGCTCGACCTGGTTCACCAATCCCTTGTGGACCGAGACTGAATACACTTCCTCGGTGCCCGAGCTCACCTGGGCATGTTCATGCAACACCTCGGCGAGGCGCATCTCGCGCCATGGACTCGTATGTCCGGCTAGTCGCGCTCTGCCCGTAAGCAGACGCGTCCGAAGCCATATGCGTCGACGCTGGTTCGCCGCCCGCAAGACCTCCAGCTTCTCAATCGCCTCGTCCCAGGTTCGCAGGATTTCAGCGATCTTTTGCTGCTCAGCAACTGGAGGTAGAGGTACGCGTAGGCTCTTCAGATCCTTCCAATATATCGCAGCCACACTGGTGCTTCCAACGGCGAGATTTTGAACATCTTGTTTTCCGGTGCCTGAACTGAGATAGGCACCGTAAAATGTGGGAACACATTCTTCAGTAAGAGTGATCCTGTTTATATTGTTATCAAACGCAGCGACCCCATATCTTCCACTCCAAACGGCACATTTTCCTACTAGATTAAGCGAGTTTCTTGTGTTGAATAATACGTCTCCATCTCGAACGAGTACACCCTTCTCTCTCGCGGTGCGCTCAGATATTTCTTCTGTACTGCGAAGATCAAATCCACCCCACGTAATATTTCCCATCTTAATAAGGGGCAAGTTGTTTCCTTCTAGATCTATTTCGCGGTCTGCAGTGCCCAACTGAGTTTTCAATACGATAGTCTCTAGCAGCACTTCCGGCCAAGTATTCGCGTTGATTGGCCTAGAAGGCTCTTGAGACCGTGGGGCCAAGAAAGTGTCAGGCATCGACACCAAGCTCCCGCAGATAGCCAGCCATCCTGGTCCGCACCTCCGCCAGACCCTGCTCAATGCGCACTATGTCCCGCTGGACCGCGGCTATGTCGATCTCCTCCTCGGCCTCAAAGGTATCGACGTAACGAGGGATGTTCAGGTTGAAGTCGTTCCCGGCGATCTCGTCGCGGCTGGCGCGGTGGGCGTAGCGGGCCTCCTCCCTCCGCTGGGCGTAGGTTTCCAGCACTCGCGCGACATGCCCCTCCTCCATCACGTTCTGCGTTTTGCCGGGCGTGAAGTCGCGGCTGGCGTCAATGAACAGCACGTCCTTGCGCGCCGCGTTCGCCCCGCCCTGCTCGCGCGACCGGTCGAAGACCAGGATGGCAACGGGGATGCCGGTGGTGGTGAACAGATTGGCCGGCAGGCCGATCACGGCATCAAGTAGGTTCTCCTCGATCAGCTTCTGACGGATGGTGCCCTCGGCCCCGCCGCGGAACAGCACGCCATGTGGCACGATCACCGCCACGCGCCCGCTCTGCCGCTTCGCGATTTCCACCATGTGCGTAATGAAGGCGTAGTCGCCCTTTGACTTCGGCGGGATGCCGCGCCAGTAGCGCTTGAAGACGTCTTCGCCGGCCGACTCCGCGCCCCACTTGTCCAGGCTGAAGGGCGGGTTAGCGACCACCACGTCGAACTTCATGAGCCGGTCGTCCTCGACCAGCGTCGGGTTATTCAGCGTGTCGCACCACTCGATCCGCGCGCTGTCCACGCCGTGGAGGAACATATTCATCCGCGCCAGCGCCCAGGTCGCGCCGTTGGCCTCCTGCCCATAGAGGGAGAAGTTGTTGGAGCCGACTTGCTCCGCCACGCGGATCAGCAGGGAGCCTGAGCCGCAGGCGGGGTCGCAGATGCGATCGCCCGCCTTCGGAGCCGCCAGCGAGGCCAGCAGCTTCGACACGGTGCCCGGCGTGTAGAACTCGCCGGCCTTCTTCCCGGCGTCGGAGGCGAAGCGCGAGATCAGGTAGATGTAGGCCTCGCCGATGGCATCCTCGCTGACGCGGCTGGGCCGCAGGTCGAGCTCGGGCTTGGCGAAGTCCTCCAGCAGGTTGACCAGGCGCCGGTTGCGATCTTTCGTGCGGCCGAGGTTGGGTTCCGAGTTGAAGTCGATATTGCGGAAGACGCCCTCGAGCTTCTTGCGGTTGGTCTCCTCAATCGCCTCCAGGGCGACGTTGATCAGCTCGCCGATGTTCGCTGCGGTGCGGTTCTTGTGGAGGTCATAGAAGCTGTGGCCCACCGGCAGGACGAAGCGCTCGCGGTCCATGCGGCGGCGGATGCGGACCTCCCGGTCCTCGGCGGGAAGGTCCTTGAACTCCTGGCGGTAGGCCTCGGCGTGGTCGTTCCAGACATCGGAGATGTACTTCAGGAACAACATCACCAGGATGTAGTCCTTGTAGTTCGCGGCATCGACAGCGCCCCGGAAGGTGTCGCAGGCTGCCCAGACCGCGTTGTTGATCTGGCTCTGCTTGATCGGATCCGTGCTCACGTCCCTACTCCCCCTGTGGCGAATTCTCGCCGTCAATATGTTCGAAGAAGCTGTCCAGTGCGCGGCGCCGAAGCACCGAAAGCCGGGCATGAAGTTGTCGCTCCTGGTCCGCCATCGCGGCATAGGTCACAGTCGCGCGTTGCCGCGGCGCTGGAGGCACGGGGATGTCGATGTCCTCGACCTCTGCCTTGCCCAGGAACTGGATGGACGATCCGCGTGCCTCGGCCTTCAGCCGCGACCGCACCGGGCCGGTGTTGAGGGCTAGGGCCAGAAAGGCAGGGTCCAGAGCCGGTTCGCGCACTTTGATGATCAGGATCGGCGCCATCACCGCCACCCGCGGCCCGCCGGCAAAATGCACGGCCCGGAACTGACCCCGGCACCGGAAGGCGACATTACCTGGCTGGAGGATGAAGCGGTCAGGCAGGTCGTCGAGATCGGCGCGATGAAGCGCCTCGAAGTCGACGATGCCCTCATCCGACAGGTCGCCAGCCTGGAGGGCGCGGGTCGACGCTGCGTCGTTCGCAGGCAAGGAGCCGCGGAGCGTGTAGCCCGTAGAGATATCGGCGAGTTCACGAAGCCGAGGCATAAATCACTCTGTTTGGTCACAACAGCAGCCTTACCCTGATCACGGTTTCCCTGGAAGCGGCAGACGAAGGCTGGCCCGAACAACCGGGCCTCGCCTTGGTCTTGTCGGCTAGGCCGCGTCGCGCAGCGCGCGCTCCGCAGGCGTCAGCAGCCCGTCATAGACGCAAGCCTCAGTGGGCAGCGGGGCCCGCCCGCCCATCGCACCCATCCTGACGTAAGACCGCAGCGGCAGTGCGATGGCCTGCACCTGCCACCGGCCCGGCGTCGTGGTGTCGGTGACGATGTTGCCGGCGGTGTCGACCTTGGCCATGCCGAGCTGGGGGTCGAGGTGGCCGCCAGACGGGCCCTGCCCCTGCTTCTGGCCGCGACCGAGGCCGCGGCCGCTGGTGCCGCCACGGCCGACCGCATCGACGGGGCGGAAGGTGAAGTGTACCTTGTCCTTGTCGTCGCGGAGGAAACCCACCGTCGTCCGGGTCTCAGCACCGGTCCGGGGGTCACGACTGATCCGTTCGACGGCGTCACGAGGCTTGGCCGCCAACACGATGTCCTCCGGCGCGATATCGGGCAGCAGGGCGGCGCGCCGAACCGGGTCGGCCAGCGCGATCTCCACTTCGGCGAAGCCCGAGCCGGTGTAGATTGCGCCACGGCGGCCGCCCTTGCTGGCACGCCGGGGGCGCATGATGGGTCCGTCGGGGATGAGGCCGGCCACAACCTGCGTGTCGAGATCACTGAAGAAGGTGGCGTCGAGCACGGGGTCCACGCCGCGGCGCAGGACTACCTGGTCGGTGGTGCGGATCCCCGCCCGCGCGTCGACCAGCTTGACGTGCGTGGCCGGTTTCAGCGCCCATGGCATTCCCGCGGCGATCGCCCGGGCGTAAGCCGTGTTCTCCTCTGACATCACCACCAGGGTGTCCTTGCCATAGCCGCAGGCGCGGCCCAGCAGCCCCTGGAGCAGGGCATTCTGCGTGCTGCTCTTCTGCGTCAGGTCGACGAAGTATCGGACCTGCCGCGGGAAGGCGTCGCCCATACGGGCTTTCGACGTCACCGGGATCAGGAAGCTCCTGTCCGGGTGGGCGCGGCGCCGAATCGCGTCGCGCACGGTCATGCCCTTGTTCTCGTCGCCGAACCAGCCGATCTGCTCGATGCTGGCCTGGGGCAGGTTCATCGCGCGCAGCAGCGTCTCGGTCGCGGTATTGTCGTTCAGGCCGCGGAGGCAGATGCCGACGGGACCGATGTTCTGGGCCTCGCCGACCTGCACCAGGTGCAGCACGAGGTCACGCAAGGCCGTGGCACAGGCGGCTTGGTAGTCGGCATGCTGGCCGACATAGCCGACCTTCGCGGCATAACGGCGGAAGCGGTCCACCCGTGAATACGCATCGAGCCGGACGTGCTGCAGGAAAGCGTTGCCCGCCGGCCCTGCCATTTCACTGAACGAGTGCATCTGCGGCGGGCGGATGGTCGCCGTGTGATCGATCCTGTGCCCGTTGAACCAGTTGAAGCCCCGATAAGTCGGGCCAAGCTTCTGGTGGACCTGCCAGACCTCGGACACGCCGCCGAGCTCGTAAGGGGTGGCCGACATCCCGACGAACCGCGGGAAATCATCCGGCCGCATGCCCTTGATTTCCCGGCGCAGCACCTTGACGAGCTGCAGCAGCACGCAGTCCTTCAATTTGGGAAGCTGGCCGGGCTTCTTCTCCACCCGGTTGCCCGCGCCCCACTGGGGCTCGTCGATGATGAAGATTGGCGCGAAGCCCTGCTTGTGCATGCGCTTGCACATGCCGACGATCTCGTTGAGGACCGAACCCCGGATGCGCTTCTTCACCAGTTCGTCCACCGTCGGCGCCTTCCAGTGGACTTCGCGGGCCGGGAGGAGCACCTGGTTGCGGTAGGTCGCGAGGTTCGGCGACAGCTCAAAGGCGGCGTCCAGGGTAGCGCCGGACCGCATCTGCCGGAGGGTGCAGGCGCGCTCGTCAAACCTGAACTGAAGGTCCTGGTAGTAGGACAGGAAGGTTGTGAACTCGTCCCGCGCCTGGTTCTCGTGCGCGTTCTGCGAGGTGGTCAGATAGACCGGGAAGAGTTTGATCCCGTTCACCACGTAGTTCACCGGGCCCATGAAGTTCAGGGCCAGCGAGGTCGTGGTCTTTCCCGACTGCATCGCGCCGATGATGAGGCCGGCTTGGTCTGGGTTTTCGATGATACGATGCATGGCCTCGACGGCCGTGCAGATCTGCTCGGCGTGGAGAACGCCGCTGCGGTCATCCAGGTCCGCGAAGCGGATGGCTCGCCCGATGTCCCCGCCCTTGCGGACACTGTCGATGGCGGGGCCGGCATCGACGGCGATGCCCATGCCGAGGCGCACGAACTGGGCGGTCAGTGTGGCGGCGACCTGCTCCAGGTGATCACAGAAGTCGTCGATCTTCGCGGCGAGCGCCAGCTGCTCAGGGGTCCGCGGCCGCACCTTTGCCTTTAGCGAAACGGCTTCGGCGACTGGAGCAACTCTGCCCGGACAGCGACCTTCCACGCTCACCTCCTCGGGCTCCGCATTAAGGTGTTCGAACTGACCCTCGCCCTGGGCCGTGATCGGATGATCATCAGGTCTGTCCATGCCTTCCACTTCCGTGCCTCCCACTGTGAACAAGGGCCAATAGCCACATTACCCTGTCATTAAAAAATGCTGTTACCGCCTAACAGCATTATGAAGTCATACTTAGCAGAGGATAACAATGAAAATCTGTTTCCGTAAAACAGCTTAATTTAAAGGCCTGGGGCTGTGGATTTCGGTGGTGTTCAGCGCTGCTCCCTGCCGTGCCGCTGGAGGTTCGTGAGAGATGTCATGGGGGTGGAGCGCGGATCGCCAGGCCGCAGCTGTCGAGTGTGTGTCGAACCGTTCGTGATATGCCGTGTGCTGACGGTCGGCTGCCCTCCTCCGCTCGTGACTAGCTGCCTGGTTGTGAGACGGCCTTGGCGCCCTCGACGATGAGGCGGGCCTTGGCGATGTCTGCTGGCCCAGCCAGTCCTTCAGGCTCGCCACGAGCGAGCCGACGGCAGGCTTTCAGGTCCTTAGCGACGACTTGGTCAGGTGTTTTGCCGTCGAAGACCCGCTGGCGGTGGGCATGGTAGGTAGCATTAAAGCCTCGCAGCAGCTGCTCCAGCCGCTGATGGGAGGAGATGATAATGCCGAGCACCTCGCTGCCGACCCGGCCATTAAACCGCTCGGCCATCCCGTTATCCGGCATGATGCGCTTGGTGCCTCGATGTTTCTGCTGATCCTGAGCAGACCAGCATTATGGTGAGCCCATCCGGGACATGGGGCACCGGGAGCACGCAAGTGCGGGCAGGCCGTCGCATAGACCATGGGCTGAGAGCCCGATCCATTATCTGGCCGCCCCTGCGGCTCGCCCGGATGCGCTGCGAGCGCGGATTTGTAGTTGCCGTGCCGCCCGCCGGCTCCCGTGACGTAGAACAGGATGGCAAGGAGGCAGGCCGATGAGAGTCGTGGGACTGGATATCCACCCTGTCTTCGCCGAGGCGGTGATGCTGGATGACGGTAAGGTCGTCCGGCTCGGGCGGGTTGGACAAAGGCATCACCAATGCCATCACGACGGAACCACAACGCAACACAGCGTCATGCGGAAGTCTAAGCGGGCCAAGCATCGAGGTTAGGAGCCCGGTGCCGGGCCTGACCACCGCAGTTCGATCGAGGAACCGACGATAGCGATCAGCACCACCATACCCGCGGAAACTTTTCAAAAGTTTTCTCTTGAGTATCTTTTAAGATTACTTCAACGATGCTCCATCAACAGAGCGTTTCCGGAGGATTTTATGGCGCTTGGAGCAATCTCTCAGGAAAGGCGGGATGGCCCTTTAACAGAACAGGTTCGGGACCGCCTGCAGGTAGTCCGGAGGACTAGGCACTGGACGCTCAAGGAGTTGGGGGCGGCCTTCGGGCTGAGCGGCCCGTTCATGAGCAACCTCTTGCGCGATCCGCTGCCCGCGAACATTCGCAGCAGCCGCATGCCGGCCTTCATGCACCGCTTGGCGGAACTGGAGGCGGAAGATCGGGGCGAGCCGCCTGTCCAAGGGCTGTTCGACAAGCAGCCGTCGCCGGCAGCAGAGCAGGATAGCGGCGAAGGCTGGTTGGAGGCGATGGTGCGTGAGGCGCACCGGCGCGGCTTTGAAATCGTCGTCCGCCCCTTGAAGAAGGATTGAGACGAAATGGAGATTGGGGGGGCGGTCATCCGCTCTCCCCTTTCTCATTATTGCCAGGTCGCCTTCTTCGCCTCAGAATTGCCTGCGGTAATCCCGGCTTTTCAGATCACGCGACGTGCTGCCGGGCCATCTTGACCACACTGATGCTGGACGGCGTGCTCTACCGTCTGTCGGTCTTGGAGAATGGGCAGCGGTATACAAACTGCGCTAACCGGTTGAGCCAAACACCCTTCGAAGCAGCCTGCGTTCAGCGGAGCGGCCCAGCCTCTCTGAGGAAGCTGGCAAAATGCTCTATTCTAAATGGGCGAGCAAAAGGACAGGTCGCTATCCCCGCTATCCGTCTATCCCCATTTCCCTCTTGCCCTCGCTATGTCCCTATCCCCCAAGTCGCGGCTATGGGGGTAGCTGCCGTCTAAGGGGGTAGATGGCTATGGGGAATATTCTAACTGTTGCCTCAGGCAAGGGCGGCTGTGCCAAGACAACCACCGTGATGATTCTGGCGGCCAGTCTGGCGGCCCAGGGCTTCAAGGTGGCCGTGGTCGACGCGGACCGGAACCAGAGCTTCGCCGGGTGGCATGCCGCGGCCTACGAGGGCCCTCCCCTCACCTGCCGCAGTGAGGTGGACCACATTAAGGTGGTCGACCTAGCGGCCGAGCTGGCGGAGAACCACGACGTGGTCCTGGTGGATACGGCCGGCTTCGAGAACCTGACCGCCGCCTCCGCCATCGGCATGGCTGACCACGTCCTTATCCCCTGCATGCCCGACCGCGGCAGTGTCCTAGAGACGATGCGGACCAGCCAGCAGGTTGGTAGCCTCTCTAGGGCGGCTAGACGGTCTATCCCCTATAGCGTGGTCCTCACCCGTTGGAAGCCGCGGGGCCTCTCAGAGCGTGCCACGCTGGAGAGCCTCCAGGAGGAGAAGATCAGCCCCCTTCAGCAATCCTTCGGGGACCTGGCCGACTTCGCGAAGATGTCCTTCAGCGGCATGGTGCCGATCTCCGGCAAGGTGGGGCAACAGGCCGCTAGCCTGATAGCTGAGCTAGCCACCAAAGGGGCTATCCCCCGTACTCCTGCTAAGGGCCTATCCGCATGAGCAGCTTCAAGCCCAAGCGTGTGAGCGGCGCAGATCTGGCGGCGCAGATCTCCGACGCCACCCGGAACACGCCTGCCGCAGTCGTCACCCACATCCGTCCTGAACCGTCGCCTGCGTCTCCTGCGGTCGAGGCCGCCAATACCCAGGTCAACTTCAAGGTCACGGCAGCCTTCGCGGATCTGATCGCGGAGGAGGCCGCCAAGGCGGGCAGCACGCGGCGTTTCTTCGCCCGTCTCATGCGGGACGCGGGGTATGCGGTTCCGGAAGCGGACGTGAACCCGCCGGAAGGGCGGCGTAGGGGGCGTAGAGGGGACTAGGCGGGAAGAGGGTATAGACGGATACTCCGCTGCTTCCACTAGTGGCCCATAGCTGGCGCGTGGAGTCGCTCGACCCAACTGTGCCTTCTTGCGAGCGGGATGGTTCACTAGCCCACAGCCGAAGTGTGGCTTCTTGCGATGAAAGCGTGCCTTCTTGCGAGGGGTGCTCATCCAGAATCAAACGCTTCGGGAGTTATCCCGTGGCTTCTTGCGAGCAAACTAATAGAAATATCTATCCAATAGTCTCATCGCAAAACCGCACAGGGACGGCGCGGCTCCGGCTGTGGCAATAACGGAGGAGGCTGGCGAACGGCGACAGGGGCAGCCTTGCCATGGGCACAGTGCACGAGTTGCTGGAGACGAAGGGAAAGACCGGCGCCATCCAAGCTGGGGTAGACCGGACCATCGTTGAGGCCGCAAGCGTCTACATGGCGGACGAGGACGGCAGCCTCGGCTTTGCCTTCAGTGGGTGGGCCCAGTGCGCCCTACCGCATCGTCGCCTTGGGCCAAGCGATCGCTGGGAGATTGCTGGGGAGCGGGTGAGGCTCGTCGTTGAGCCCGGCCTCCGCCCGTCCGAGAATGATGGCCCTATGGAGCACGTGGGCGTGCCCTACGGCTCGGTCGCCCGACTGATCCTGCTGTTCCTGCAAACGGAGGCGCTTCGGACTGGCTCGCGAGAGATCGAGTTGGGAGGCAGCCTGCGGCAGTGGCTCTCTCGGCTGGGTGCCAGCATCGGGGGCTCGAATGCGCGTGCCGTTCGTGACCAAGCCGAGCGCATCAGCCGGTGCCGCCTGACCTTCCACATCCAGGGTTCGGGCAAAGTCGGGCTAGTTAACCAGAGCATCGTCGACCGGGCGCTGTTCATCGACGACGAGGTGGCTGGACGCCAGGGGCGACTCTCGCTGGAGACAGCGAAGCTGAGCGAGGGGTTCTTCGAGCAGCTCCAAAAGCATCCTGTGCCGCTGGAGGAGGCCGCAATCCGGGCGATCAGCAACAACCCGGCCGCTCTCGACGCATATCTCTGGCTGGCCTACCGGCTGCATGTGCTTTCTGGCGATAAGCTCATCACGTGGAAGGCGCTCAAGGCGCAGTTCGGCGCTGGCTATAAGGAGCTGTTCCACTTCAAACCGCGCTTCACGCACGCACTGAACCTCGCCGCCGCGGTCTACCCCAAGGCCAAGATCGAGGTGGTGGACCAAGGGGTCATCCTGAAGCCGTCGCCGCCACCAGTGCCTTATAAGCACGCCGCGATCCGCTAGCAGATGGGCATCACAAAAAGGCACACCTGAGCCTCGTTCGTGTCCTGCCCGCAAGACAGGCTGGTTTACCTAGAGCGTGATCTTATCCACCCTACGCTACACGCCCGTGGGCCATCCATTGCGAGAACTGGCCGGAGACTGATGAAGCGGCCGAACACATTGGAGTAGATCCTGCGGGGCCATGGGAGATCAGAAGGCCTGCCACAGGCGCTGCCGTGGAGGGGGAGGGGAGGGCTGCTCATGGAGCCGCCCGGTGCTCCCAACAGTATCTTGAATCCAGTCCTTCTTAGACCAAGCACACAAGACATTACGCACAGGTCGCGCTTCAAGCCCAGCCCGGCCCGAACGTTGCCATTTTGGGCTTGCCCTTAAGATATCCGGTAAGCGCTGATTATCAGATCGAAGAAAGCTGAAGGCAGGGTGGGGGTAGGGGGCTCTCCCTGGTCCTGGCCATAGAGGCGCTGGCCGTAGCATTATCACGTCGTTGAGCGCTAGCTGTTCAGTCGCGGAACATTGTTGGAACCCTGTCGGGCTGGCCATTGTAGATTACGCCTACCGCTTCGAGCGCTTGAAGAGCGTCGTTTAGGGAGGAGTCCTCGGGCGTGCTGGCCCGGCGCTTCGGGGTGAGCAGCAAGACCATCCGCAAGTGGCGCAAGCGAGGACCTTCGGACTGCCTGGATCATTTTGCCCGGCCTCATAAGCTGCCCTGGAAGGCGACGTATGAGGAGCGCGCAGTGGTCTGCGCCCTGCGGCGGGCCACTAACTTCGCCCTCGACGACCTCACCTTCGTCGTGACCCACTTCTTGCCCCACCTGAACCGCGACAGCATCTGGCGGATCCTCTGGGCCGAGAGCTTGAACCGCCGTCCACCACCCACCTCCGGCAGGCCGGTGCGTGGCAAGGGCACTTTCCGGGACTACGATCTCGGCTTCGTCCACATCGACATCAAGCACCTGCCCAAGCTGCAGACCGCCAATGGCGAGCGCCGCAAGCGCTACCTCTATGTCGCCATTGACCGCAGGTCCCGCTCCGTCCACCTGGCCGTCAAGGATGATGAGACCGAACGCAGCGCCATCGCCTTTCTCCGCGAGGCGGCCAAGGCCTTCCCGTTCCGCCTCACACACGTCCTGACCGACAACGGCAGCTGCTTCACACCAGCCTTCGCCCGCGTCTGCGCCGAACTCGGCGCCGAGTATCGTCACACGCGGCCCTACTCACCGCAGACGAATGGCACGGTAGAAAAGTTCAACGGCCGGATTGGCAGCGAGGTGCTGGGCATCACCATCTGGTCGCACGCCCAACTCGAGCAGCTGCTCCGCGGCTTCAACGCCGCTTACAATGCCCGCCGCCAGCGCGTACTCGACGGCAAGACACCCGACCAAGTCGTCAGGGAGCGCCTCCGGGCCCGACGAAAGCTCGCCCGACCCAAATCCGAAACACCTGAGTGCCGCGCCGGGCCAGAGGACGTCGCCCGCGCACGCCTTATTGCTGAGGATGCCAAGGAGATCTCACAACCGGACAGTTAGCCATGGTGCACCTGCGATGAAGGCGCCGGTTTCAAACTGTTCGGTTCCATCGCCGCATTAATGTTGCCGAAACGAACA
Organism: Teichococcus aerofrigidensis; assembly: GCF_054073225.1. NCBI lineage: Bacteria > Pseudomonadati > Pseudomonadota > Alphaproteobacteria > Acetobacterales > Roseomonadaceae > Roseomonas > Teichococcus aerofrigidensis. Next base: position 7,838 of record NZ_JBSXMU010000024.1, on the reverse strand, counting down.
AGTTTCGATTTTATAATGAAGGGGCTAACCTGATTGAGGCTTTTGAGGCCGGAGCCATCCGGTTCGAGGAGGCTACCTGCACACTAGCTCCTCGGAACTTTATACCGGTCATGATCCCTATGTCTAAGCTGGAGATAGCCGATGTCTAGCTCTCAGTACCAGAAGAACTCTACGCAAAGCATCTCGTTGCTGGGGATCGTTAAGAGCGTTGATCCGGACGATTGGGCTTTTACTCTGCGCTGCCGTAGCGGCGACACCTACAAGTTGCAGGTGAATGTCGAGACCAGCTTCTCGGTAGTGCGCAACATGGACGATCTCGACCTTGACCGTGTCCAGAGCCCACCGAACTATGATGCTGCCAACGTCGCGGCCAGGATCGGCAAATACATCAAAACCAACACGCTCATCGCCGTGCAGGGCATCGAGATCAAGGCGGAGGGGACCGTCTGGTTTCACGCTCGCACCGTCACCCTGATGAGCAGCCAGGAAGGTGAGTTTGTCTTTGAAAGCACGCACTGGTGGCTGACTCAGATCGCAACCTTCGCCGACGAATGGCTTGACGACCTCTTCGGCGATCGGCGGACCTATGAGTGGGACGATTTCGCCGCACTGTACCGCACAAACCTTAACATCCTGGGCCAGCCGCTCGACGACACAATCCAAGAATGCGCGACCCTGTCGCGTCTTATTTACGGCCTTTCTTCCTGTTACTTGCTCACGGGCGGCGAACGCTATCTTTTGGCGGCCAAGGCCGGGGTTAAATATCAACGCCAGACCTTTCGCAGCCTCAGCCACGACGGCCGCTACTGCTTCTGGCATTTCGGCAAGCGCAAGCGCGACCGCGGCGCCGTCATGATCATGCCGTCCGAAAATCCCGACGACCGGGGATCGATCCCGCTTTATGAGCAGATATATGCACTTGCCGGCATGTGCCAATACTATCGGATCACGCAGGATTGGGAGGTGCTGGAGGACGTTGCTCGGACGATCCGCACGTTTCAGGACTATTATCTTGACGACCCGAAATTTGGCTACACCGGCGCAGGCGGATATTTCTCGCACATCGACTATGCCACGCGTCGCCCTAACGCCGATTCTCTCGGCAACAACAAGATGCGCAAGAACTGGAATTCGATCGGCGATCACATTCCAGCCTATCTGATCAACCTGATCCTGGCGCTGGATCCTCTACCGGAAGGTAGCAAGGACCGCGCCATGTGCGAGGAGCTACTGGAAACCTGCCGATCGATACTCGACACGACGACCAATTTCATTCTGACCAAATTTCCCGACCCGAACAGCAAATTCGTCAACGAGCGCTTCCACGCCAATTGGGATGTGGATGACAAATGGGGGTGGCAGCAGAATCGGGGCATCGTCGGGCACAATTTCAAGATCGCCTGGAACATGACCCGCGTGGCGAACTTCTACCGGGCAGAGGCGGCACGTCTGGCTGCCAAAAGACCAAGTGAGGCGCAGGCGCTTGTCGACCGCGCATTGGAGTTCGAAAAGCTTGCCCTGACGCTTGCCAAGAACATGACCGATGCCGGGATCGATCAGCTGCGTGGCGGCTGCTTCGATGCGGTGGAACGCAGTCCCGCGGGCGGGCTGCCCATCGATTTCGCCTGGGGCAATACCAAGGATTTCTGGCAGCAGGAGCAGGCGATCCTCGCCTATCTGATTGTCTATGGTACCACCAAGGACCCGGAACATTTGGCGCTGGCACGCGAGATGATGAGCTTCTGGAACCTCTATTTCCTCGACCACGACAATCGCGGCGTCTTCTTCCGCACTACCGATGCCGGCGTGCCCGTAATCCAGGGCAACTATTCGCAAAAGGCCGCTCACGCCGTCGCTGGCTATCACAGCTTCGAGCTCAACTACCTCGCTCACGTTTATCTGAGAGTCTATGCGCGCCCCCACGCCAAGCCTCGCACGCTCACCGGGAAAGCCGGGTTTCCGGTCGACGACCAGAATTTCTGCCTCTATTTCCAGCCGGACCTGAGCAGCGGCCGCCGGACCCTCAATGTGCTGCCCGACTTTCTGCCGCCAAATGCCGTGAAGGTCAGCCGCATCACCATCGGCGGCGTGCCGCGTGCCAGCATCGACGAGGACAATTTCCAGATCGAGCTCGATGCGGACGAACTGGGCCTGCAGATTGTCGTCGAATTTCAACCGCAATCACCGGGATCTTGAGATGGCCCATTTCACCACGGCCGCCGCTCTCAAGGACGTACCGCGCATCAATGGGGCCCGTGTGGCCGTCGTCCTGGAGCATAAGTTCATCCCCGACGAGGTCGCCGCCTATCTGAGCGGCTTCGCGCTGCTCGGCGCCGAGGTCGAGCTCGTCTCGCGGATCTGGTGGGGCGACTTCAAGCCGGAGAAGACGCTATTCTACGGCGACATCGATCCTAACGACAACGAGCCCTGGCAGGCGCCGGACACGGTGAACGTGAGCCGCGATGTCTCGCAGACGACACCCGCCGACTATGACGCTGTGATCATGGCAGCGAACTATACGAGCGTTCGCCTTCGCTATGTGGCCCTGAAGCCATTTCACGAGCTGACCCCGGCAGATATCAACGCTTTCGACTACCACGCGCATGTCAAGCAGGCGCCGATGGTCCAGTTCTTCGCTGACGCGATGGCGAACAAGAAGGTGGTCAAGGGCCTGCTCTGCCACGGCCTGTGGATTCTCACGCCCAATCCCAGGCTCCTGCGCGGCCGCAAGGTCATCTGCCACACGGTGGTGATGGCGGACATCGTCAATTGCGGTGCGCACATCACGCTGACCAATGATGGCGTGGTCGTCGATGAAGATCTCGTTACCGGCTTCAGCAGGTACGAAACGCTCCCGTTCATCGCGGCCATCGCGCGGCAGGTCGCCGCACGCCGGCCCTGAAAGGCATTACCAGCAAAGGAGGACGTCCATGCGCAAAATTCTGATCGCGCTGTCGGAATGGGGTTTCTGGGGGGAGGAACTGATCGGTCCGCTCGAAACGTTCGACGATCAGGGATATGAGTCGATCTTCTGCACGCCGACTGGCCTTAGGCCCCGCGCGCTGCCGCCCAGCATGGACCCGAACTATATCGATCCGCCGCTCGGTAAGTCCGTTACCTCGGCGGAAATGGCCGACAAGGTCAAGGCCATCGACAACCCGTCGAACCAGCGGCTCGAGGAACCCGTCTCACTCGCCACTTGGTTTCCGGAGCGTCCCTATTGGAGCGGCCGCACCGACGACGGCACGGGTCGCGCCACGACGGACAATGGCTCGAGCGAGATCCTAGCGTTGTGGGAGGAATATTACCGCGAACGCGCACGGGCGCAGAAGAACGCGACCGACGCCCATGACGCCCTGCTGCTCGTCGGCGGCAGCGGGCCAATGATAGACATGGTGAACAACTACCGCGTCCACGACCTCATCCTTGGCTTCCTCGATGCAGGGAAGCCGATCGGCGCAGAATGCTATGGCGTCGCCTGCCTTGCGCAGGCGCGCGAATATTCGCTGCGTAAAAGCATCATCTGGGGGAAGCACGTCACCGGACATGCAATCGAGTACGACTATCGCAACAATACCGGCGTGCTGCGGCAAGGGACCAACGAAGTACTGCTCGATCGCGAGGGCGGGTTCGTCAACCTCGGTCCGCCCTTTTACACGCTCGAGTATATCCTGCGTGACGCAGTCGGACCTGATGGCCAGTTCCACGGCAATGTCGGCAGGGAGACATCGGTCATCGTGGACTATCCGTTCATCACCGGCCGCTCGACACCGGATTCCTACATGACCGGCGCGAAGATGGTGGAGGCGCTGGAGAATGGGCTGAAGCGCTTTGGCTGGTAGCCAGCGGGAACCGAGGGGATGAGCAGCACCAGCGGTCGCCTCGCAATTCTGCGCCAGCTGAAGGCCGGAGGCATCGTATGCCTGTTCGGCAATCTGCGGACGTTGGGGCAAAACCTAGTCGATGGTCTCCAGGATTCCGAGTTCACCGAGCTGCTTGATGGCCCCTAGTTTCGTCCCAGTTCCTAACTGCTCGTCAATTCCGATTACAATAGGCTCTGCGCCTGGCGCACGGTTGCTGGTGTGGGCGGAACGGCCGCTCCTCTAGGGCTACTGTGGCGATACGTTCGGTGAGCGAGGAAGACCTATACACGCCGAGCGACCGGAAGAAATTACGCCTGCCCTCGACTCTGGGCTCCTGAACATGAACGAGCGTTTCCTGATCGATTTCGTTCTGACCGGTGAGTCATATTCGCCCAGCCATCGCCAATCCATGAAAGGACTACAAGATGGCCACCACTTCTGTCCGGTTCATGTATTCCAGCGGCGTGATCGGCGATGTGTTGCCTGGAACACGGGCACGGCTGCACGGCAGTTGGGACGGCGCGGGACTTTACTCCGACCACTGGTCAATCATCGATATGGCCCGCGGCAGTACTGACGGCTCTGTCTCGTTCCACGCCGTCGTCGCCCTCGATATTGTTGGGCAAGGCACTTGGTTCCGTTGGGGCGTCTCATTTGTCCATCCGGATGGAAGCGAGACATGGGCGATCGTTACTGAGGTCAAGGATCAGACATCGCGCGAGCGTGTCCGGATCTTTCAATTGTCCGATCAGCCGCAGACGGAGGCTTATTACCTAACGCATTGCACGCGCCTGGGCGCCAACAGGGTCTGTGGAGCGGCCGGACGCGATGGCATCCGCTTCGCCGTGTGGGCGCCCAATGCCCTGTCCGTCGAACTGGTGTTCGGGACGGTCTGGGATCGCAAGGATCCTGCGCGCGCGCCGGCGAGCGATAGCCTGCCATTCGCCGACATCGCCGGCGGCTATATCGCTAACGACGGCACCGGGCTCAGCCCGGACATTGGCCCCATCTCGATGCGGTCGATCGGAGAAGGCGTGTGGGAAACCGCACTGGACGATCCCGCCCTCGGCGACTTCGCCGCGCTCGACCACAAGCCCTACATGTATCGCATCACGCGCGATGACGGATCGGTCGCCTATTGCACCGATCTCTATTCACGCTGCCAGATCGGATATGGCGCCTTCAACCCGCAGGGCGCTCGCTATGCCGGCCTGCTGTCGGATCTGGACGGCACGGTCAGTTGCTCGGTCGTCATCGATCCGACGCGCGTCACGCGCTATTTTACCGAGGAGCCACCCTATTTGGTCGAGCCGCCCGGTGTGGAGCGCGTCTGGCCCGAGCGTCACTTCATTCCGCAGACCGACTTCTGGCAGGACGAGTTCGGTCCGTTAAAGCCGCCATCGCGGGTCGAGGATTTAATCATCTACCAGCTTCATCTTGGGGCGCTGGGTTTCGGCAGCGCGCGGCCGGGCACGCTTCAAGACGCCATAGACCAGCTCGATCATTTAGTCTACGCGGGCTTCAATGCCGTTGAACTGTTGCCTATGTCAGAGTTTGGGGGACGAGGGGAGAATTGGGGCTATGCCACGTCCCACTATTTTGCGATCGAGTACAGTGGCGGCGGCCGCGACCAGTTCAAGTTTTTCGTTAAGGAGGCGCACAGACGCGGTGTCGCCGTGATCATGGATGTCGTCTTCAACCACTTCGTGCACGATGCAGGTCGCGCGCAGTGGCTGTTCGACACGGCTTCACACAATCACAACTGCTATTACTGGTACGAAGGAACTCCCTCTCAATATGCCAGCCCAGACGGCGGTTATGTCGACAATCTATCGACAGCCTTCGCCCCTCGCTACCACGAGGAGATGGTGCGCAAGCTATTCATCAGCGGCGCGGCAGCCCTCATCCACGAATTCCATGTCGACGGCCTACGCGTAGACCAGACTACCTCGATCCACGAATATAATCATCTGCACGAGGCTGCCATTTCGGGTTCGTGGGTGACCGTGCCAGCGGCGAATGCTTTTGGGGCTAAGTTGCTGCGTGAGCTCGGGTGCACACTGCGAATGCTGAAGCCCAATGTCATCCTTATGGCCGAGGACCACTCCATCCGAGAGGACGTGACTATGCCGGTCGAGGCTGGGGGCATGGGCTTCGATGCACGTTGGTACGCCGATTTTTGCCACCATCTCGCCGGCGATACGAACAAAGGCAATGATTACGCCAAACTTATTTGGAGTGCGAGCCAGTCGCTGAGCGGCCAGCCTCTTAGGATGGACTATTTTGCGGATGCGATACGGACCACGGGTGCGAGGAAGGTCGTTTACGTCGACTCCCATGATGAGGCGGGGAATAGCAAGGGGCCGCTGTTCGATCCAGAATGGGACCAAGTCCGTGACCCGGAGAAGCAATTTACATCCCATCGTGGGATCGTCGTTGGTGCTGGCGGTGCGCCTCTGTTCGGCGATACGCGCCTTTATGCCGAAGCGCGCTGCCGTTTCGCCTACGGACTCACGGCGCTATCTGCTGGAACACCGATGGTATTCTTCGGCGAGGAGGTAGGTGCTGAGAAACGCTTCAAATATAATGATGTGCTTGCTAGCCGGGAAGATATAGACCTGCTTCGCTATACGAGCGGGGCCGCTTTGTTTCGCTTCTATCGCGGCGTAAATCGTCTACGGCTTGGGTCGCCTGCGCTCAGGAGCAGGAACATCGCGGTCATCCATAGCTCAAATGAGAATAGGGTGACCGCCTTCTGTCGTTGGCAGGAGCAAGAGGTTTATTTAATTGTGGCAAGCCTCCGCGATCTGCCTTTTGATAATGGCTATGTGCTCTCGGACTGGCGCTTAGGTGGGCGATGGCGGGAGGTACTGAATAGCGATTCCGCTGATTATGGCGGTCGCAACATTGGCAATGCCAGTGGTGTCATCAAAGGCATCGACGGGAATCTAAACCTTCGCCTACCCGCTGTCGGCATTATCGTTCTTAAGCTTGAATAAACCTAAGCCGTGACTTTTGCGGTGAGGGGAAGGGATAGTGCTATGCGCGGATTCGCCTAAGTGCGCCTAAGTGCCCGTTTGAGAATGGTCATGGATGGGCGATGCGCCTGATGAGGAGCGCCCCCATGCTGACGTGGATCATGGCTTCGGAAACGTCACAGCGTCGTTCGTAGTCGCGGACCAGGCGGCGCCAGCGGGTCATCCAGCCGAAGGTCCTCTCCACCACCCAGCGGCGCGGCAGAACTTGAAAGCCTTGCTGGTCTGCTAGCTTGCGCACGACCTCGATGACGAAGTCATGGTAGGCTGCAGCACTCATCAGCTTGCCGCGGTCATAGGCGCCGTCAGCGAACAGGTGCTTTAGCCAGGGCCAGCGCTTGCGGATCGCCTTGACGATCTGCTCGGCCCCGGCTGCGTCCTGCACGTCGGCCGCTGTTAGGTTGACCATCAGCAGACGGCCATCGGTATCCACCGCGATGTGGCGCTTGCGGCCCTTGAGGCGCTTGGCGGCGTCAAAGCCACCACCGCCCGGCACATGGGGCGACTTGATTGTCTGGCTGTCCAGAACTCCGGCGGAAGGGCTGGCCTCGCGCCCGACCCGCTCACGATCCAGCATCAGCGCGATGTTGTGCAAAGTGGCGAACAGGAACCGCCGTGCCAGCCGCCGGAACCACCAGTAGATCGTCTGCCATGGCCCGAAATGGACCGGCAGCATGCGCCAGCCACACCCTGACCGTGCCAGGTAGCGGATCGCATTCAGGACCTCGCGCAGGTCAACGCCTGGCCGCCTGCCGCGGGCGCTGCTGGGCGGCAGCAGCGCCCGAATGACCTGCCATTCCTGATCGGTCAGGTCCGTCGGATAGCGGCGCCGCTCAAACCCTGCCTGCCGTGCGCGATGTTCCTTGGTCCACATCCAGCCCATCTGGGCACGCGAGGATGCACAAACACCTCACCCGGAGCATTCTCAAACGGGCTCTAA